>JBKJOR010000413.1:0-12350 GCA_046595575.1 Pyrinomonadaceae bacterium
AGGTCGATAGTTTGGGCGGATATTACGAAATGCAGTTCAAAGATAAGGGCGAGTCTTTATTTCTCCTTTCCGACACCGGAAAGCTTCGGGCGGGACCCGTGAAAACGCTTTTTCTCGCGAACGATTCTGGCCCGTATGGGGATAGACGTCCGGCCCAATATAGAAATCCGGATTTTCGTAGCGAGATTTTCCTTGAAGAGGGGGGAAAACAATATCACCAAGCATTCGAATTTGAGGAATCGAAATATAGCATTCGAACTGCGCCCGCGACCACAAATGAAGGACATCGAGTCACTGCCCTGATCGTGGAAAGTGGCGCGACTCGGCAGCCCGTCTATTACGCCGATGTGGACCGTCGCCATCTTGGGGATATAAATTGGATCGGTGATATGGACGGAGATTCGCGCATGGACTTTCAGTTTACTTTCTATGCCGTTAATGGCGGTGGGAGTCGTTCGATACTGTTCCTGTCTTCGCTTGCGAAACAAGATGAACTTGTCCGGCCATACGCATTCTACTCCGCGCGCCGTCACATTGAATGCCAATAGAAGCCATAGCGTCCGAAAATATCTACAAAGGCAAGGTCTTCGACATTCGGATCGACGAGATCCGCGAGGGCGGTCTAGAGTACAAGCGCGAGATCGTCGTCCATAAAGCAAGCTGCGTCATTATTCCCGTCTTCGACGACGGAACCGTCGCTCTAGTTCGGCAATATCGTCATGCAGCCGGGAAATATCTGCTTGAGATATGCGCAGGAACACTCAATGAAGGGGAAGACCCGGAAGTCGGAGCGGTTCGCGAATTAGAGGAAGAGATCGGTGTCACGTCAGCAAAGATCGAGAAACTCACTGAATTCTATGTCTCCCCGGGGTTTCTAACTGAGAAGATGCATGTCTTCCTGGCGACCGAACTCACCGAAACTAACCAAAAGCTGGAGGAAGACGAAGTTTTGACGATTGAGAGGCATTCATTTACAGATCTGCTGGAGATGATCCGCAGTGGTGACATCGAAGACGCTAAGACGATGATTGGGATCATGTTAGCTGTCGAACGAGTCAGAACCGGGAGCGGTAGCGACCGGGTCGCACCTCAGTCGAAAGACGTATGACCCGACGATGCCTCCAAGTCACTCACGGGAAACCCGGTCGCTACCGCTCGCGGTTCTGACTCGTGTCGTGGAGCACCTGAGTGCTCGTCCCAGCTTGACCTAATTTCCCTGTTTGGATACTCTATCAGTTCGCTTTCAGGCGATATTAGCTATCAGTGTAGGGATTGTATGAGTACTTATTTTCCGAGCGGAAAAGGCTTGGCCGAAAATCGCAAATGGTTCGTCGTCGATGCAGCCGGGAAAACCGTAGGTCGCCTGGCGACTGAGGTTGCGCGGATGATCTCCGGGAAGAACAACCCGGCATGGACGCCGTTCATGGACATGGGCGATCACGTTATTGTTATTAATGCGCGAAAAGCGGTCTTCACCGGAGCAAAGAACGACCAGAAACTCTATCGCCGTCATACGCTTTATCCGGGCGGTTTGCGTGAAACGAGCGTTAAAGAAATGTTCGAGAAAAAGCCTGAAAAGGTTATCGAGCTTGCGGTCAAAGGCATGCTTCCGAAAACAAAGCTTGGCAAAGCGATGGTAAAGAAATTAAAGGTTTACGCTGACGGCGATCATCGTCACTTTGCACAGAAACCTGAGACGATCGAGTTGTAATTTCCAATTTGCGATTTTCGATTTGCGATCGATGCAATCCGAAATCCCAAATCTAAAATCCAAAATTAAGATATGGCAGACATTCAGTATTACGGCACGGGCCGCAGAAAAACTTCGACAGCACGCGTTTACCTGCGTCCGGGTTCGGGCGAGATCACGGTCAATCGCCGCACTTTCGATTCCTACTTCCCTAACGAAGCTCTTCGGATGATCATCCGACAGCCGCTCAGCCTGACCGACACGGTTGGCAAGTTCGACATTCTCGTTAATGTCGACGGCGGCGGAACAGCCGGGCAGGCCGGTGCGGTTCGCCACGGCATCACGCGTGCGTTGATGGAATTCAACCTCGACCTGCGGCCTACGCTCAAGAAAGCGGGTCTGGTCACACGTGATCCGCGGCAGAAGGAACGCAAGAAGTACGGGCAGAAGGGCGCACGTAAGCGGTTCCAGTTCTCTAAGCGTTAGTAGTGAATCGTTAATCGTAAATCGTGGTTGCCTTCGATTAACGATTAACGATGAACGATTAACGAATCCATTGCCGGACGCCTTGGTTTATTGACAAAGATCCGGCGAGTACAAAAACCAGTTAAGACAGGAGACATGCTTTGGCTACAGTTACGATGAAAGAACTCTTGGAAGCAGGAGTTCACTTTGGTCACCAGGTTCGCCGTTGGAACCCGAAGATGAAAGAATACATTTTCGGTGAACGCAACGGCATTTATATTATTGACCTTCAAAAAACACAGAAACTTTTCCGTGATGCTCTGAATTACGTTACGGAATCGTTGACTGAGCGTCCGAACCAGAAAGTTTTGTTCGTTGGCACCAAGCGTCAGGCACAGGACGCGATCAAGGAAGAAGCCGAACGCTGCGGTCAGTATTACGTTAATAATCGCTGGCTCGGCGGCTTGCTCACAAACTATCAAACCGTACAGAAGTCGATCGCTAAACTAAAAGAGATCGAAACCATGCGGGAGGACGGCCGGATGGAGATGCTCACGAAGAAAGAGCGTCTGAAACTCGATCGTGAGCACGAAGGTCTGATGAAGAATCTCGCCGGTATCAAGGACATGGGCGGACCACCGGACATGATGTTTGTCATCGACGTTCGGAAAGAAGATATTGCGATCAAAGAGGCCAATCGTCTCGGGATCCCGATCGTCGCGGTAGTTGATACGAACTGTTCACCTGAAGGGATCGATCAGGTCATACCCGGAAACGACGATGCACTTCGTGCGATCCGCTTATTCGCTTCACGGATCGCTGATGCGATCCTCGAAGGCAAACAGGTTGGTACCGAAGGCGGAGCCGGCCATGTTGAGGAAGCTCCGGAGGTTGAGGACGAAGAGATAGATATCGCCGCGAGCCTGAGAAAGGCAGGGATCACCGATCCCGACGAAGAGGGCGATACCGACGTCGAAGAGCCCGAAGAGGAATCTCCAAATCTCGAGGTAGCCGATCAGACTGGTGAACCTGGCGAAGCAACGAACGCCGATCCGGCTGGCGGTTCAGACGCCGCCCAGGAAGCCGGTGCCGACACGACGGTCGACGTGAAATCCGAGACCGACAAGATGGCTTCGGAACAGGTTGCCGACGCGACAAAAGGTGAAACGGAAGAAAGCAACGAAGCGGCGGCAAGCTAAATACATTTTTTATTTTTGGAAGCGCGTGGCCTTTTTCCTTCAAGGTGAATTGGCTACGCATTTTTATAGACACCCGTTTTAAGTTTCGCCTGCAGGCAAACTTAAAACGCAGAGAGGACTTTTATATGGCAGATGTAACAGCAGGCGCGGTTAAATCACTGCGTGAAAAATCAGGGGCGGGGATGGTCGATTGCAAGAACGCGCTGGTCGAGTCCGGCGGCGACGAAACTGCAGCGATCGAGATTTTGAGAAAAAAGGGGATGGCGACTGCCGGTAAAAAAGCGGGTCGCGTCACTGCCGAAGGCGTCGTTGGTTCGTACATTCACATGGGCGGAAAGGTCGGCGTTTTGGTAGAGATCAATTGCGAGAGTGATTTCGTCGCCCGCGGCGAAGAGTTTCAGCAGCTCGTAAAGGACGTCGCCATGCACGTCGCCGCGTCGGATCCGCGATACGCAACGAGGGACGAAGTTCCCGCAGCCGAGTTGGACAAAGAGCGGGAGATCATGCGGGAGCAGCTCAAGAATGATCCGAAGAACGCGAACAAGCCGGAAGACGTGATCACTAAGATCATCGAGGGCCGGTTGAATAAATTCTATGAAGAGAATGTTCTCGTAGATCAACCTTTCGTAAAAGATCCGTCCAAGACGATCGGCGAGCTTGTTGCTGAGAAGGTCGGCTCGATTAAGGAGAACATCTCGGTCCGTCGTTTCACTCGTTACAAGATGGGCGAAGGTATCGAGAAAAAGGTGGACGATTTCGCCGCAGAAGTCGCATCGATGGTCGGCTAAGCTAGTCCCGAGTTGAGGCTTGGGACTTGGGACTTGGGACTTGGATTATGACTCCAGTCTTTAAACGCATCCTGCTAAAGCTCTCGGGTGAAGCCCTGATGGGCGGGCAGACGTATGGAATCGACACCGCGATGGCACAGTCAGTCGCTCGCGAGATCAAGGCCGTGCAGGAACTGGGTATTGAGATCGCGATCGTGGTCGGCGGCGGCAATATCTTTCGTGGTGTTTCGGAATCAGCCGGTAACATGGACCGCGCGGCAGCCGATTATATCGGAATGCTAGCGACCGTAATGAATTCTGTCGTGCTCCAGGATGCTCTCGAGCAGATGGGCGTCCAGACGCGTGTCATGTCGGCGATCGATATCCCACAACTCGCTGAACCATTCATCCGCCGACGGGCCGTGCGACACCTTGAGAAAAATCGCGTAGTTATCTTTGCTGCCGGAACCGGAAACCCGTACTTTACGACGGACTCGGCCGCTGCCCTGCGGGCGCTCGAGATACAGGCAGAAGTCATTTTCAAAGCTACGAAAGTCGACGGCGTCTACTCCGCCGACCCGATGAAGGACAAGACAGCGACGCGTTTCGATAAGATCTCTTACCAAGAAGTTCTCGAAAAGCAGTTGAAGGTCATGGATTCGTCGGCGATCTCGCTTTGCATGGATAACAAGCTGCCGATAATGGTCTTCAACATGACCGATTCAGGAAATATTGTTAAGGCCGTAAGTGGCGATACCAGCATCGGAACTCTGGTCGGGGAGTTAGGACGGACTATTAGTCCTCCCGCGCCGTAGTTGTCACTACAGGAACAAAAGGGACGGACTGACAGTCCGTCCTACGATGAATATGAGCGTTAGCACTGTCACAAACGAAACGAAACCTAAGATGGAAGCGGTCATTGAGGATTTCAAAAGAAAGCTCTCGAATGTTCGCATAGGCCGGGCGACAGTAGGACTCCTCGACGCCGTAATGGTCGACTATTACGGGACGCCGACGCCGTTAAGTCAGATGGCATCGATCGCGGTACCCGAGCCCCAGCTTCTAACGGTCCAGCCATGGGATGTCTCGCAAATGGCGGCGGTCGAGAAAGCTATCACCGCCGCGAACCTCGGAATGAACCCGTCGAATGACGGTAAGGTCATTCGCCTGACGGTTCCCGCACTAAATGAAGAACGGCGGAAGCAACTCGGAAAACAAGTTCACGAGTTTGCAGAAGATCATCGCGTCGCGCTCCGCAACGTCCGCCATGCTGCGAATGACACGTTGAAGAAGATGCTGAAAGACAAACTAGTATCCGAAGACGAAGAGCGTAGCGGCCTCGAAGAAGTACAGAAAATGACGAACGGTTTTGTATCGAAGATCGACGAACTCGCGAAACACAAAGAGCAGGAGTCAGAAGTCAGAAGTGAGAACAAAAAGCCTGCGACAATTAAAGTCGCGGGCTTTTTGTTCTGAATTCTGACTTCTGACTCCTGCTTCCGACTTCTACTTCACCGCATTAGAATTCTCTTGTCCCTTGAGAGACTTGTCGAGATCGTCCCTGAAGTCTTTACAGTACCGAGCTATGTCGACCTTGTTCGTATTGCTTTGCTCCAGTTGCTTTCTTAACTGATCGCGAAACGCATTCAATGCCGTCTTCTTCGCGGCCTTAAAAAGAAAGTTATCGTTGGGATCGTTCGCCTGGGCTGAGAGAATGTCCAGAACTTCGTCGCATTCCCGGATGCCGACATTCCGCTCGCCAACCGCCGTATCCACGGCCCTATCGGTGAGTGTTTTGTTCGCATTGGCCGCGGTGTTCGCTTCGCCCTCGGTCGCCTGGCGTACCCAGTCGCCCATGCCGCACCCAAATCCAATCAGCAGGATCATCGCAAGAAGTAAAATTTTATTTGCCATTCGGAGGTGAGTTTCGATGAAACCGGTCGGACTGTCAAGGGTTCTGTACAACGGTCGGGGCCAGCGGGGCTCCTGCAAAATCGTAAATGACGTAAAGGTTTAGCGCGTCGTCCTTAACTTCGGCTCTCACGTCAGAAACCGCAGCCTGCAGATTTCCATTCGCTGCGGCAATCGGTAGGTTGACAGCGACCTGACGGCCGTCGAGTATTCGGATCGGGTTTACACGTGTGTTGATCGTCGACTGGACGATCGGCGTGAGCAGTGCGCCCACGACTGGATTTACGCCGTCGAGATTTACAGTTTCGACATTCAACTGGCCAAAGACGGTTTGATTTTGCGCGTCGAATCGCATCTCGAAATTAGACTGTGCCCAGCCCGTAAAACGAAGGCAGCCGACCGGCGAAGCATAGCTACCTGAAAACGCTAGCGGAGCCGTTATGCGACTATTGTCGAAATTAACTCCGGTTAGTACACCGCTTCCCTCTTTAAGAATTGTAATTCGCCCGTCGCAGTCGGCCGCTTCGGAACTAAGTGGAAACGCCGGTGCCTTCATCTCCTGGAAAATAGTGCCGAGTATCTCGTTGATAAACTGCCGACGAAGAACAATCTGAGCAGCACCTGGCGCAACGCCATTCGGATCGGGAGCCTGGATCACAATTCCCGGAGCGACGACCGATTGCGGCACGCCGACAAAAAAGTAGAATGTAAGCGCGCCGCCAAGTAGCAAACCTATAATTAGACCAATGACGAGTCTTCCCATTGTTTATCTCGCGGGCGAATTCATCGGCGAAGCCGAGGCTGCCGGAGCCGTGGCCGGTGCCTGAGCCTGCTGGACAAGTTGGCCTATAATCGCCGTGACGGCACTGAATATCAAATTAGCTTGCGCCTTAACTTGCTCCGGATCGATCTTCTGAAACTCGGAGGGAACTGTAAAGATACTTGCATCCGGCGTCGTTTTGATATCGCTCATTTCGGTTACCAGCCGAAGGCCGCTGATTCCCTGTACGTTGCCTCCGCTCTGCGACTGCGATACCGTTTCGCTTCGCAGTGGCAAGCTCGTCTCTTTATCGACCAGGACAAAGGATTCGGTCGCGACAGTTCCCGCTTGAGTCTGAGTGTTAGCGGCGGCACTGTATGCGTATTTCACTACCGCACGTCCATTCACCGTTTCCTCACCAACAAGTCGCATACCCGGAAGGGTCTTCACCTGGTTGACGATCTGCTCGGGCATCAACATTCGACGCACTTCGAAACCGACAGCGTCTTTTGAAAGTTCTGCGTACTGTTTACGATTAGGAAGAATGACGTAGTTCATCCCGCCCTTGTCGAGATAGATGATCTTCTCATTCGTCGGCAACGTGAATTCCATTACGCGATCCGCACCGGATCGGGCGACGACGGCACCGAGCGGAGGCAGAGCTGCCTGTTGAGTCTGGCCAATAGTTTGGAACGTTAACTTGACGTTCGCTTGATATTGTTCCGGTTCGCTCGTCGTGATTGTCGTTGTCGTCGTGGTTACCGAGTTCGTGTTTGAATTAAGATTCGTGTTCGTTCTGACCGTGGTGGTGTTCGTCACCGAGTTTGTAGCCGGTGGCTGGCAGCCGGCTGTAAGTAATATCCCCGTAAGAACGATTGAACCGGCGAACGTGAATCCGTGACTGATTTCTCTCATATCCTAGCCTCCTCAAAGCATGACCGAATTTGATGCAACTCCAGATATCCGTCAGCAAGTGCAAGCCTTATGCCTTTTGCAGATTTGCATACTTTTCGATTAATTTTTTCTGACCGTAACCGGGAAAGCTAACCGTCAGCTTCACGTTATCCCCCGTACCTTCGCGCCGGAGAACCAACCCTGTCCCGTACTTCGCATGTCGCACATGGGACCCGGCAACGAAAGAGCTTTCCATTTGCGGTTTCCGATCCGCTATCTCCTTTTTCGGGGTCGCCTGAGAGCGGAGTCGGTCGATCGTCGAAGGCGTTCCTTCTGTATGCGCTTCCTTAATAATCGAGGCGTCACCGGGGGGCAAGGTCGGCGCCGCGGCGACCCCTGGGTCTCGCTTCTTAAAAAATTCCGCTACAGCTTCGGTGCTGTTGTAGGTCTTTCCGGTGTAAAGATTCTTGGGCTTTTCGAACACGGGAGCATCTCCGCGAAGCGCCTTCGCCGCGGCCCGGTTTGATGTTGCGGTTGAGCCCCGAGCGAACGAGAGCCACGACGAACCGTACGAAAGATCGTCGATCAGCTCGAGCGGCATCTCATTCAGGAACTGCGACGGCTCGGCAGCGATCTCTTCTCCATAAACGCGTCGCCGCATCGAGTGCGTCACGTAAAGGATCTTCTCCGCGCGAGTAATGGCGACGTACGCTAGCCGACGCTCTTCTTCCATTTCTTTTTCGTCGTTCAAACTTCGCGAATGCGGGAAAACCCCGTCTTCAAGACCGACAAGAAAGACGACCGGAAATTCGAGTCCCTTTGCCGAGTGCACGGTCATCAACGTGACCGAGGCGTTGCGGTCGTACTTATCCGTGTCGGCGGTGAGTGCGGCATGATCGATAAAATCGCGAAGGCCCGCGTCTTCCGACTTGTCGTAATCGACGGCTGCATTGACCAGCTCTTCCAAGTTCTCCAGTCGCGTCTGAGCTTCGTCGGAGTCTTCGGTGCGAAGCATCTGCGAATATCCGCTGTCGTCTATCGCAGCGATAACTACATCTGAGACCTTGCGATCGGTTCCCGCGGTCTCGCCCGCAGTAGTCTGGAGTTGTTCGATCACTCGCTTAAATGAGCGCATGGCGTCTTTCGCACGCGGGGTCAAACCAGACGCGATGCCGGATGTCGGCTCGGTGAGCACCGCGATCGCTTCCCAAAGCGGAAGCCTCAGGTCCTTTGCCCGGTTTTGTAGCTCATCGAGCGACGTCTTTCCCAACCCGCGCGGTGGGTTGTTGATCACCCGAAGCAGGGCAATGTCATCCGCAGGGTTCAGAGCCAGCTTGAGGTACGAAACCACGTCCTTAACTTCGGCCCGCTCGTAAAACGAAAAGCCGCCGACGATGTTGTAATCGATCCGCAGCCGGCGCAATGCCTCTTCAAAGACCCGCGACTGTGCATTCGTCCGATAGAGCACCGCGATCCGCTCATTCGCATTCCGCCGGTGGTGCTCCTCGATCTTCGACGCGACAAAGCGGCCCTCGCCGTCGGCGTCACTCGACTGGTAATAAAATACTCGTTCTCCGCCCTCGTTCGCAGTCCACAGTTTCTTTTTTTTCTGATTGATGTTGTTCTCGATGATGGCGTGTGCGACGTCGAGGATCGTCTGAGTGGAACGGTAATTTTGCTCGAGCAGGATAGCTTTCGCGTTCGAGAAGTGTTGTTCAAAGTCGAGAATGTTCTTGATGTCTGCCTGACGAAATCCGTAGATGCTCTGGGCGTCGTCGCCGACGACACAGATGTTCTGCTGCTTTTCGGTCAGGTAATTGATCATCGCGAACTGCAGAGAGTTCGTATCCTGATATTCGTCTACGAGAATGTAGGTATAGCGATCGTTATACTTTTCGCGGACCTCGGCCGATTTTCTCAACAGCCTGACAGTTTTGATCAGCAGATCGTCGAAGTCGAGAGCGTTCGCTATCCTCAGCCTGTCTTCGTACATGCGAAACACTTTCGCCGTCGCAGCCCGTTTCTCGTCGGTTTGTTCGACACGCGACGCAAACATATCTACGTCCTCGCCGCGGTTCTTGGCGGCGCTGATCGCGTTCCGAACGACGCGGGGGACCGTCTGCTTTTCGTCGAGGCCGAGATCCTTGATGCAAGCCTTGATGACTTTTTGCGAATCGTCCGTATCGTAGATCGTGAATGTCTTCTTGTAACCTTCGTCGAGCTTTTCGATATCCTGACGGAGGATTCGGACGCAGAGGCTGTGAAACGTGGAGATCAGGGGAAACGAGCGAAGAGTCTGGTCCTTCAAGAGGTCTTCCACGCGGGAACGCATTTCGCCCGCGGCCTTGTTAGTAAAGGTGACGGCGAGAATGTTTCTCGGTTCGATCTTTTTCTGGGAAATTAGGTACGCGATGCGGACGGTAATGACGCGGGTCTTCCCCGAGCCGGCACCGGCGAGTATGAGCAGCGGGCCTTCGGTCGCCTTAACGGCTTCGACCTGCTGTTGATTGAGTGAGGATAGAATGTCCATAAAAACCGATGGTTAATTAGCGATGTACCGCGTTCTTCGCCGACGTCCGACGCTATACAAACCGAGCACTCTTAACGCTTATCTGATGAGGCCCTGTATCTCTCTAAACCTGCTGTGTGTCGAGTCAACCATGATCTCAAAAAGAGACATCTCAACGCTCGACGCTACGGCGCCGCTAGCGAGCATCTTCGATAGGCCAGCTTGTTTGTCATCCTCCGACCGCGACGCGACGCAGTCCGTCAGCAAGTGGACATCATAGCCCCGATCCAGAAGGTCATGGACGGTCTGATTCACGCAGACATGGGTTTCAAGTCCGCAAACGACGATCTGATTCGATCCGGCAGCCTTAAAGCCTCTCTCCAGACTATTCGCTCCGCATGCGCTGAACGACGTCTTCTCGATGTACGGGAATGCGGGCCGCAATACATCCCTTATTTCTTTTGCCGTACGCCCAAGACCCTTGGGATATTGTTCTGTGACGAACACCGGCAGGTCGAGAATCTGGAACGCTCGAACAGCGATCGACACTCGAATAGCTAACCTGTCAAAATCCCGAACCACGGTTCGAAATGCCTCCTGGATGTCGACAACAAGCAGTGCGGACCTCGAACTTTCCAAAATTCTCGAGTGAGCCATTATCGCTCCTTCTCGTGTGCGTCGGCGGCCTTCGACACGCGGCGAACTTCCCTTTCGCGCATTTCCTTTCGATACTGCTTTACGAAAAAATAGACACTGACGAAACTAATAATAAGTATCAGCAACATCATCGCTACGATGAAGTAAATTTCGGCGCGTTCTGCTCCGGGCATGACTAAAGGATAAAGGATGAATGATGAACGTTAAAGGCGTCGGACAACTATCTTGATCTTGCGGCCTTTAGAGCCTAACTCGGGGCCTGATTGACGGGGAATGAGCCAGAGGTCTCACCGATTTCCGAGAGCAGGCGCTCCTTGTAGAGCTCGGGGATGAGCTTTACCTTCTTGTTCTCGTCGGTGACCAGGTGTAGCGTCTCACCTTCGGCAAGAAGTGTTTCGTCGCTATCGCGTGCGATCTCGTAGATAAACCGGATAGACCGGCTTCGAACCTCCGCGACCTGGGTGCGAACCGTCAGAACATCTTCGTAATAAGCGGGTGACTTATAGCGAACATAGGATTCCGCAACGACCATTAAAGCATTGTCGTGCTCCTCCATTTCCTTGTACGAAAAGCCACGCGCCCTGCAAAGATCACTGCGGCCAGCTTCGAACCATATGAGGTAGTTCGAATGATGGACGATGCCCATCTTGTCAGTCTCGGCATACCTGACGCGGATCTCGGTTTCGTGCCAGCCGTCCATAAGGAGTGAAAATTGAAGAGTGATAAGTTTCAGAGTAATCCGTCTGACAACTGACCACTGACAACCGATAACTGATTTGGCTGGGAGACAGGGATTCGAACCCCGATAGGCAGATCCAGAAACTGCAGTCCTACCATTAGACGATCTCCCAGCGTAGGAATAATTTACGTTTCGAGAACAGCGGTGTCAAATGAGTCTCGGATTCAGGGTTGCGGGCCGTTCGATCGGAGGGCAAAATAACGCTTATGCCGCTCGACAAAGAAATACTGACAAATCGTCAGGCCTTCCACGAATACCATATCGAGGATAAATACGAGGCCGGCGCCGTACTTCAGGGGACGGAAGTGAAAAGTATTATGGCCGGGCGGATACAGTTGAAAGACTCGTATGTGTCAATAAAGGATGGCGAAGTTTGGTTATTCAACACCCACATCTCGCCCTATTCGCACGGGAACGTTCAAAACCACGAACCGCTTCGAACGCGAAAGCTGCTTTTGCACCGTCGCGAGATCGAAAAGCTGGAAAAAGAGACGGCTCAAAAGGGTATGACCCTGATCGTGACCTCGATCTATTGGAAGAACGGACGGATAAAATTCGAGATCGGGGTTGCCAAGGGAAAGAAACTTTTCGACAAACGCGAGACGGAAATGCGAAAGGCGATCGACAAAGAAACCCGCCAAGAGTTGAAAGAAAAGTTGAGATAAGTTATAGATATTAGACCGCTTTCTGGGTATTTAGCAGATTTTTTGATCGAGGTAATTAATGGACTTTCAGGCTATCTCAGGCAATTTTTTAGAA
>JBKJOR010000010.1:0-10674 GCA_046595575.1 Pyrinomonadaceae bacterium
ATGCGACTTTGGCGATCCTCGGACTGGTAGCGAGCGGCTTACCCGCCTCGACCCCGAAACCGTTCACGATATTCAACGCACCCTTCGGCAGAAGATCACCGATCAGTTCCGCCCAAACCAGAATGCTCGCGGGCGTCTGCTCGGCGGGTTTGAGAACGATGCAATTGCCGGCAGCTAAGGCAGGGGCCATCTTCCACGTCGCCATGAGCAAAGGGAAGTTCCAGGGGATGATCTGACCGACGACACCGAGCGGCTCCTTGATGATCACCGACAACGTGTTTTGATCGAGCTCCGATGCGCTACCTTCTTCGGCGCGAATCACGCCCGCGAAGTAACGGAAATGATCGATCGCAAGCGGGACATCGGCTGCGGTAGTTTCACGGATCGGTTTGCCGTTGTCCCACGTCTCGGCACGTGCGAGCAGATCGAGATTCTGCTCCATCCGGTCCGCGATCTTGAGAAGGATGTTGCTTCGCTCGGTTGCGGAGGTCTTGCTCCAGGTCACAAAAGCCGCATGTGCCGCGTCTATCGCCGCCTCGACGTCGGCTTCCTGCGAACGCGCGACCTTTGTGAACGACTTGCCATCAACAGGCGACGTGCAATCAAAGTACTCACCGCCCTTGGGGGCGACCCACTCGCCACCGATGAAATTTTCGTACTGTTCTTTAAATTTGGGAATGTCGAAAGACTTTTTTGCTTCGGCCATGATGATCTCCTTGTGTTGCATGCGGGACGGCCCGCGGCGTGAATTGGTCGGAATGGCTCAATTGTAGCACCAGATGCAACCAAACTCCGCTCTTTGTTTAAGAATGCAGCCAAGGGCTTGCGAGTAGTTCAGAGAGTCAGATTCTGATCGCAGCACCAAAGGTGCGACCGCAATATAGCCGGGGGCAACGCCCCTGGAAGACGGTTCCGAAGGTCGAGCACCAACGGTGCGTAGTAACTGTTTCATGTCCTGAACCTACTTAGCAGTGTCGCGGCTTCGTAAATGGCGGGCTGACCAGGGGCTTCACCCTGGCTAAATTATCACATGCACCTTTTAGAAGAATCAGATTCTACAGAACTACCACCCTGTCAGCCGAAGCGTCTGCCACCCCTCCTAAACAAGGAGGGGAGCTTTCTAGGCGATTCCCATCTTTCGATAGACATCTGCGAGCGTTCCACGCGCGATCGCGCGGGCCTTCTCAGCACCAGGTTTCAGGATCGCGTCCAGCGTCGCATCATCGTATTGATTTACGCGCTCCTGGAACGGGCGTAGAAACTCGACGACAGCTTCAGCAAGCTCGGTTTTAAAATGTCCGTAGCCTTTGCCTTCGAAATGCTGCTCGCATTCTTCATTAGATTTTCCGGTGAGCAGATGATAGATCGTTAGAAGGTTCGTGATCGCCGGCCGCTCCGCGGCAAAGGTAATATCCGTACCCGAATCAGTCACGGCCTTCTTAACCTTCTTCGTGATCGTGTCGGCATCATCGAGCAGGAAGATCGAACCGTTTAGGTTCTCGTCCGATTTCGACATCTTCTTCGCCGGATCCTGAAGTGACTTGATGTTTGCCCCGACCGGCGGAATAAATGGCTCCGGAACTTTGAACGTCTCGCCGAAGTCACGGTTGAATCGCTCGGCGAGATCGCGCGTCAGTTCTAGATGCTGCTTCTGGTCCTGACCGACGGGGACGAGGTCCGTTTGATAGAGCAGAATGTCGGCCGCCATCAGTACCGGATATGTGAAAAGCCCGACACCGGCCCGCTCCGTGTTGCCCTTGCCCTTGTCCTTGAACTGCGTCATCCGTTCAAGCTCGCCCATCCGCGAAATGCACGACAGTATCCATGTCAGCTCGGTATGCTCTGGAACATCCGATTGAATGAAGATCGTTGATTTTTCAGGATCGACTCCCGCCGCGAGATAGATCCGCGCCAAATCACGCGTTTTCTGGAGCAGCGTTTTTGGATCCTGAGGCAGAGTAACGGCGTGGAGATTGACGATGCAGTAAAAGCTCTCGTACTCATCCTGGAGCGCTACCCAGTTTTTCAACGCACCGAGATAGTTTCCGATGTGAAGCTCGCCGGTCGGCTGAGCGCCGCTGAAGATGCGTTTTTTCATGAGGCTAATAGATCGCGACCAGGAGGTATGCAAGACCCAGACGGAAAGGATAAAGAATAATGCTGAAAACGCCGATGTATATCAGGAACATCAGGATTAGAAAGCCAAACTGCTCAAGCATATCGAGTATTGGCTGAGCGCTGTCGGGAAGGAAGGTCGAAAGGATCTTGCTGCCGTCGAGCGGCGGAAACGGCAGCAGGTTGAAGACGAAGAGCGAGAGATTGAGAAGCATCATGTTGGCGACGAAGATCACGAGAGGGTTGGAGCCGCCACGGAAAAAGTCAGCCGGCGTGAAGCCCTGCGTCATCAGGATCTTTGCGAGAACAATGCCGACCACCAACAAGATAAGGTTCGCAAGGACGCCTGCGATCGAGACCATCACGTTCGCGAGTTTATAGCGTTCCCAATTTCGCGGATTAACCGGCGTAGGTTTTCCCCATCCGATCAGAGGGATGCTGCCGAGTGCACCACCTACCGAACCCAAAATAAAAGCTACGATCGGTATAAGAAGAGTTCCGATCGGGTCCGTGTGGGCTACCGGATTGAGTGTTACCCGACCAAGCAAATAGGCCGTGTCATCGCCAAACTTATAAGACATCCAGGCGTGGCCGGCCTCGTGGGCCGAAATGGCCAGCAGCAGAACGACCATGTAGATCACGAGGTGACTGACCAGATTTGCTATGTCGATTTCGCCCATTTTTACGCCTGCTTCGAACGTCAGGATGATCCCAGACTGCTTTGTCTTTGAATTTGAATTGTGCCATTCTTTTACAACAAAATAAAACGATTACGGGAGAAAGAGTCATGCTTAAAAAGATACTCTTCGGAGGAGAGACGGGGCTTTCGTTTGCGGCGAACGCTGGCTTGACGTTGCTGAGGATTTTCACCGGCGTAGCCTTGATGCTGGCTCACGGTAGCACCAAAGTGCCGCCGCCCGAAGGGCTCGTCGCCGGAGCCGGTGCGATGGGGTTTCCGGCTCCGGCGCTCTTTGCATGGGCAGCCGGACTCTCCGAATTCGTTGGCGGTGCGTTTCTCGCACTCGGGCTGCTGACACGCCTGTCGAGCTTTTTCATCGCGTTTACGATGTTGGTCGCTCTTCTCGGAGTCCATTACGCCGATCCGTTTCAGAAACAGGAGCTGGCGTTTCTCTATTTCTTTATTGCTATGGCGTTTTTGCTGAAGGGCGCGGGTGATTGGAGCATCGATAGATATCTGAGGTAGTTAGTGGAACGCCGGCATCCTGCCGGCACTACCAAACCTGCCGGCAAGATGCCGGTGGTCCATATGAAAAATCACATTGTTTGCATCGCAAGCGAGCATAAGGGAAACGAGTTTCTCGAAGAATGTCAGCGTGCGGGCTGGCACGTAACGCTCGTGACCCGTAAGAAGTTGCTCGATGAGCCGTGGGCGTGGACCGCGTTGAATGACGTGAAGACGGTCGAGGACGACGCATCGCCGGCTGATTATATGCGGGCGGTCGCGAACGTTGCCGGTGTCAGAAAGATCGATCGCGTCGTAGGGTTGGACGAGTTTGATGTGACTACCGCCGCCCGGACGCGCGAACACCTGCAGCTCGGGGGAATGACGAGTTCGCACGCGCTTCGTTTTCGCGACAAGCTCTCGATGCGCATCATTGCCTGCGAAACGGGTATCGCTTGCCCTGAATTCACGGGCGTTTTCAATCAGCAGGAGATCGCGGATTTTCTCGAACGCGTGCCCGCTCCCTGGATCGTAAAACCGCGTTTCGAAGTTTCGGCTTTCGGCATCCGAAAGTGCGAGACGAAAGAGCAGGTGTGGGAGGTTGTGAACGATCTCGATAAACGCAATAGCTGGCGCGATCATCCGTCGCAATTCGTACTCGAAAAGTTCATCGCCGGGAATGTCTATCACGTCGATTCGATAGTCGACAAAGGAAAGGTCCTTGCCGCGGGCGTCAGTAAATATGGAACACCACCGTTCAGCGTCACGCACTACGGCGGCGTCTTCACGACGTCGATCGTATCGTACAGATCAAAGGAGCGGAAAGAGCTTGAAAAGCTGAATCAACAACTGCTCAGAGCGTTCAACTACGAGCGCGGGGTCTCGCATGCTGAGTTTCTTGAAAGCAGCGAGGATGGGAAGTTCTACCTGCTTGAAGTCGCATGCCGTGTAGGTGGAGCGTATATCGCGAACGTTCTCGAACATGCGTGCAATTTTAATCTTTGGCGGGAATGGGCAAAGCTTGAGACCGCGACGAAAGAAAATCCTTACAAGCTTCCTAAGCTAAGAAAGGAGTTCGCCGGTGTCGCCTTGGCTCTGGCGAATCAGGATACGCCCGACACGGCGGGCTACGATGACAGCGAGATCGTCTATCATGTCAGCAAGCCGAAACACGTTGGCCTGATCTTCCATTCTCCTAAACAGAAGCGCGTCGACGAATTGCTCCGCGTTTACAGCGAGCGGATCACGACGGACTTTCTTGCCGTCGCACCGGCCAAGGAGAGATACGACGATTGATGACGCTCCGTTGGGAGCACAATGTTTGTAGTATTTCGATCACCACGAGAATTAAGCTCTGTAGGAGCGGCACAAACGTCGCTCCTACGGAGCTGGATCGTCGGCGTCGGTTTGCTACAAACATTTCGCTCCTAGCGGAGCTGGTTTTGCTTGTCGGCTCGCCTCGGTAGCGGGATCAGCTTGCACTCAATCATCTATTCGCTATCCTAGCTCCTTATGATCTCGTCCGATTCCGGTAGTGATCCGAGTGTTTTGGATCATGACCTCGCAAAACATTTTCCCGAACTACTCAAATTCGAATCGACACCCGGGCTGGAGGCGTCAGATTTGTATGCCGAGATCAGACCGGAGGTCGAGCGGATCCTGGGTGCGGTCGTCGTTTCCGTTCAGAGTGCGCGATTTATCGCGTGTCCGAACAGCGAAGAACGCGATGAATCGCGCACTCTGAACACGATCACAGCGCTGGCTTGGAATATTGAGCGCGGGAATATCTTTGAGGGCATCGTCGGTGCGCTGGAGAATCACCAACACTTGAAGGACAAAGATGTTCTGCTGCTCACCGAGCTTGACTACGGAATGGCCCGCAGCGGGAATCGTTTCGTCGCACGCGAGATCGCCGAGCGGCTCGGACTGAACTACGCATTCGCACCGGTGTATATCGCACTGCAAAAGGGAAGCGGAGTCGAGTCCGAAAGCGAAGACGAAAACACGAAGTCGATACACGGTCTGGCAATGTTCTCGAAATGGCCGATAAAAAATGCCCACGCGATCCCGCTGCCGAATGGCAAAGACAAGATGTGGGGTAAGGAAAAGCGGATCGGATATCTGCGAGCGTTATTTGCCGACGTAGAACATCCGGCCGGTGGATTTCGCGCAGTGACGGTGCACCTCGACGCACATTGCTCTCGGGCACACCGTCAGATGCAGATGAAGCTGATCCTTGATCACCTCGACACGCTCCCGAAACTCCCCACCTTGATCGGCGGCGACTGGAATACCACGACCTTCAACGCACAGAGTGCGCGGCGGGCGATATTGGGCTACTGGCGGCGCGTGATGATGGGTGTAAAGAATGTGGTGAAGAATCACTACCCTCATCCCGACCGTTACTTTGAGCGCGGCCTATTCAAAATGCTGGAGGATCGTGGCTACGAATATCGATCGCTAAACGAGACCGGTGCGGGAACCATCCACTACGACGTCTCGAGTATCGAGAAGAATACGAACTTGCGCGACTGGGTTCCGGAATGGTGTTTCCCTTTCATATTCTGGGCGGCGAACCGTGTCGGAGGCCGCGTTTCCGGACGCCTGGATTGGTTTGCCGGCCGTGGGATCGTTGGCTCAAACGCGAAAACCGTCGGCGATCTGGTCGATAAGCAGAGCATTCCGCTTTCCGACCATGACGCGATCACTTTGGACTTTGTACTCAGCGATAAGTAAAATCCAGGATATGGAAGTAGCATTTTGTCAGACCATGAGCTTTAACGCCGCCACATTTGAGTACGAAGCGGTTGCGCACGAGAACGGAAACGCGACCATTATCAAGTTTCCGATCGACGAAAAACTTTACAGTCCCGGCGACGTCGTGGTCGTCGTCTCCGGCGAAGACATACATTTCCACGGCATAATCGGAAAGATCGAGGACGGACATGCGTTCGCAACCGATCCGAAGGGCTCGCTTTTGCCCGCCGGTGTGCAGTAACTCCCGATCTTGAACCTCAAACTTTGAACTTTGAACACTTCTTGGGGATGTAGCTCAGCTGGGAGAGCGCGGCGTTCGCAATGCCGAGGCCAGGAGTTCGATCCTCCTCATCTCCACCAAATCTTTTTGGCGTTACCCCGACGGGTGACGCTTTTCTTTTTCCAATTCCGGCTCTCCGAAATTGCCACGCGGTTTCAATCCGTTCAGAAGATTTCAGAATAAATAATACCTAGCTGCGGGGTCTGTGCTCTACAATGTCGGACTCATGGACAGACTCTGAGATCACTCGAATTCGAGCGACACGATCGCTTACGATTGAGAGTTAACGTGACCTAGTTCGCGCGGCCGCCGCCGCAACTTTCGCACGAAACCGGTCCATCCAGATCAAAATTATTCTGCTGCAGGAGGCTCCCACGATATGAGTTACGTACGATTCAATCTCTCCGATAAAGACCAGTGTATCCACGTTGATTTGCACGGCTCGATGACCGAGCCAATGATCGCCGCGCTCACCGCAGAACCCGAGACGATCGCGGAATTCGATTCAGCCCTTCGTCGCTATGTGAAATCGGAATCTGATTGGCCACCGCTGCGCGGGTATAAGAAATTCGAAGATTTTGAACCCTACGATGCGGGTATTGTCGCGATCGACCTTGCGGGCCGGACTGTTGGTTTCGATACCGTTTATTCCATTCCTTGTGCAGCAGGTAGGGTGCGGGTTCCACGTGAGTTTGCCGATGAAGAGGATACATGGATCCCATACAAGGTTCCCGATGATTGGCAGTTCGTCGAATCGATGGCGCTCTACCGCGGGACTCGCAAGGCACAGCGCGAGGATCGTCTGAGCCGGGCTCCGTTCGACGCCCGTCCGATATTGTTCGGCCGACCGATGATCACCTATATCGCACTCGCCATTTCTGATCTATCGAATCGTGATACCGAAGAGATCCTCTCGGACATCCATGCCGATTGGTTACTTTCGAGACGAAAGATCCTTCGCGATCGAAGCCCGCGTGACGTGTTCCTCGAGAAGCAGGACTTCATCGACTTCGACTTACAGTCCCGTTCGCTTCAATGGTCGATCACTAAGGTTTGCCCGCCGCCACTTCCGAAGAATTCGTTTGCCTATTTGAATGCCGGCTTCGGCACTCATGAATGGGTTCTCCACTACGATCTGTTCCGATATCTCCTGGCTGATGCGTATGAACGGCGGAGGTCAGGTGGTCACATTGAGATCGAGCCCGAGATCCTCCGCCTATCGAGTTTGCGGGATGAATGGCTTCGGACGCCCGATACCGAGATCTCTGGAAGGACACCGTTGGAGATAATCGATCTCGAGCGACAGAGGATCAACATAGCGTTATCGGCGAAAGAGACTTTGATCGATGAGAACTGTCCATGCTGTATTGCCCTCGCAGCCGATTTCGACACGCCTATGTTCTGGTTTCTTGACGGCTGCAATATGGATGACCGTTTCGAATTCTCGTCGTGCAAGACGCTCGACGAGTGGACAGCCAGACAGCGCGAAAATGAGAAATTCGATCGCGAATTCGAAAGGAAACACCGTGAGCGTGTCTGACCTGCACCGACCGACGGGTCGATGCGCGTTAGTAATTCGGAGCTGTCGCATCCAGTTCCGCTGCCGCCCGACTCGAGTACATCAGTCCCCAGACGACGACGTGTTCGAAAGATGCAGAGCTTCGGTATTGCGGAAGTTTAGGATCGCCACCAGCAGTAATGCAATTCCGCTCGCCGCGATCACGCCATAAAATCCTGCGGTGTAGTCTCCACCGGCCCGGTCCGCGAGCCAGCCGGTGATCATTCCACCGAGGACCGCGCCAAGAGTGTCGCCGATCGTTATAGCACCGAGGATCTTTGGATAATCGCGGTGGCCGAAAAAGTCGGCGGCTAGACGCTGGATCAATACGAAAGCTCCGCCGTACCCTAAGCCGAACGGGATCAAAAAAAGAAACGCCGTTGTCGCATTCAGATCGAGCAGGAGAAAAGTTGAGGCAAACATTACCGCCGTGCAGACTAGCATCACCTTTACCGGCGGAAAGCGGTCGCTTAGGAACCCGAAAGCGAACTTGCCCGCTACGCTGACCGCGAACAGACCAGACAAGGCTAACGTTCCTTGCCAGGCAGTGAATCCCATCCTTGCGGTTTGCAGGATGAGCTGCTGGCTGGTTACAAAGATCGGATAGAAGATGAACAGCGCAGCGAAAGCGAAGATCCAAAATGTTGGCGTACGGATCGCCTGTGCGAACGTGAGACCCTCGGCGCTTGAGCCCGAGTTTAGATCGGCGGGCGGACCGTCGTCACCGTCGGGGAACGAACCTAGTTCTGAGGGCCGCGACCTGACGAGCAAAACAATAGCCGGAACCAGGATCACCCACACGATGGCGCTCACCGTCAGCATCGCTGTGCGCCACCCGAAGCGCCCGATAAGCGGTGTTGCAAGCGGCGGTATCAAAACGCCTCCCAAGCTCGTACCGGTAAGTAGTATTCCGAGAGCGGTCCCGCGCCGACGAACGAACCAATTCGAAACCAGTACGACGCTCGGCAGAACGCCGACGAAACCCAGCGACATTCCCATCATGATCCGCGCCGCGTATACCGCCCCCGCAGATGTCGCCGTGGCGTGCAGGATAAGTCCGCTGCCTAACAGAACGCAGCCGGCGAGCATCACCCTCTTTAACGGAAATTTTTGTATAAGCCAGCCGGCGACCGGGGAGACAAGCCCGGCGAAAAGGAACGTCAACGAAGCACCGAACGCGATGAAACTCTCGGCCTGTTCCGGCGCGACCGCTCCTGAAGAAACAAAGTCTTCGCGGATCGACTTGTAAAAGACAGGGATGCCACCGATCGAAAGTCCATTGCTGACGACCAGAGCGAGCGTAGCAATGCCGAGGACGACCCAACCGTAAAAAAAAGGCGTTTTCGTTGAAGGCATTTCTGGTCGGGGATGCACCTCGCTATCGTTCTCGTTCGTGTTATTTCGTGTGAGTTCATGGTTTCAGCCGTCGAAGACTGAAACCACGAACTCACACGAAATAACACGAAAGGAAAATCGACTAGTCGCGTTTATAATGCGTCACATGATTCGGTGCCGATATTGATGGATCGAGACGGGCGTCCGGAACGGGCGTGCCGACGGCTAGCGCCAAAGGCAAAACGCCGGCCCAGACATCCATCGCGTAATCCTCTTCGTCGTCTTTTGGGTCCCCGGTGCGGATCTTTGCCGATGCTTCCTCGATCGTTAGTTTCAAAACGGTTGTCGCTTTTAGTTCCAGTTCGGTGGGCCACCGGACATCGGCCCAGCGTCCAGGAACAAAGTGCTCGGTCAATGCCTCGAGCACTTTGTCTTTTTCATCTGGATCTTCGACGAGCTCGGCATTTCCAAGGATCACGACCGATCGGTAATTCATCGAGTGATGAAACGCTGAGCGCGCCAGCACGAGTCCGTCGATCAGTGTCACGGTCACACAGACGTCTATCCCCGTCGCAATATTTTTCAGCATCCGGCTTGCCGACGATCCGTGGATATAGAAGAGATCGCCGACACGCGCGTACCCGGTCGGGATCACATACGGCTGGCCGTCGACGGCAAAACCGACGTGGCAAATAAAGCCCTCGTCGAGGATCGCGTCGATCGTTTCGCGGTCATACCTGCCTCGCGCCGGAAGGCGTTTCACCGTTGTTCGTTTTGTTTGCGTTGTCATGACCAATGTCTTGCGATTCAGGCTCGGGCGGTGCGCGCCTGCATTTTACAAAGCGAGAGTAAAATAATGCGCCTCGATATTCATTCGCTTTTTCAAATAGAAACGATGTGCGTCGAATCTCTGAACGCCCGAGAGAAGTCTGACGTGGTTGCACTTCTCGGTTCGTGCAAGTTCAACGATCCAATCGAACAACTGACCGCCGTGCCCCTTAGATCGGTCACTGTCCTTTGCAACAAGGTCATCTATCTCCAGGAATTTCCCGCCGTGAAGCCACTCGCTGATACGAATACCGGCAACCGCTTTTACTTCGCCGTCATTCAGATACGCCAACCGATAGTCGAAACTTTGCATCTGCCGCCGAACGCGCGGAAGGAAATCCTCGCGGGCAATATGCGGACGAAGGTGCGACATTACTTCGTAACATGCACCTATCTCTGCGTCGGTGGTTGCAAACGCGATCATTGAGAATTAATTCCCTCGACAACAGTCTCTTCGTGCTTCGCACTCACGCCGGCAGGATGCCGGCGGTCCAGTTATTTCGCATCCATCCAGTTATCGCCACTGCCAACTTCGACAATGAGAGGTGCATCGAGATTCGCGGCGGCCTCCATTTCACGTTTGATAATCGCGCTCGCCCGTTCAACTTCGGCGATCGG
>JBKJOR010000241.1:0-2921 GCA_046595575.1 Pyrinomonadaceae bacterium
CTTCAATTCACCAAGCGAGTCAAGGATCCCGGCAACATGTACATGGTTCTTGTCGATCGCGAGATCGAGCGACCGCTTGATTATTTCCTCCGCTCGGGGCCATTCACCGACGAGGATAAGGTTGATACCGAGATTGTTGTAGGCAATTATCGAGTTCAGAACATGCTCTGTCTTCTCGAAAAAGCCGATCGATTTTTCAAGACAGGCGATCCCATCCTTCGGCCGCCGCAGGAACCAATACGCTCCAGACATGTCCGTGTAGAGTTTGCCCAGCATGAACGGGGCCGACCGGTCGCCGATTATCTGGATACCAAGCTCGAAGTATTCTAGAGATTTTTCGCTGTTTCCCTCCTGGTGATAGCTGAGCGCTATCTCGCGGTAGGCTTCGGCAATGCCTAGCCAATCGCCCTTCTCGCGGAAATAATCCAGCGACTTTTCTGCATAACCACGTGAGATCGGGCATTCATTCAGCTTTCGATAGACACGCGACAGTCCGATGTTGATCGGGCCAAGCAGATGATTGAAATCGTTCTCCTTTGCGATCTCGAGGGTCTGTTTGAGAAGCGTGACGGCTTTTGGATGATCGCCGACGTTGTTATACGAGATGGCGAGCTGAGTCGTAACTCGAACCTGAGTTTCTTTAGAAATTCGCTCGAGGATGTCGGGGTCTTCGTAAAACCTGACTGCGTCCAGCGACTCTGCGTACCGCCCCACCGTTTCAAGCGTGAACGCGAGTAGCCGCTTCAGATTTGCGAGGATGTCGGGCGTATGGCCGTAACTCTCGACCGTCTCGCTTAGCAGCTTTTCGGCCTTGCTCGAGAGGCCTTCGCGCAGATACTGACCGACCCGGGAAAAGATCTCATCCAGCAATTCCGGCGAGATCTGACGTCCGCGACGGGTGCGAGCATCGCCTTCGGAGCCGAAATAGGTTTCGTTGCCCGACGTCTGCCTGGTCGAATGGGAAAAGCTGCTCATTGTGTCGAATGCCAAAAGATACGCCCAATTAGGCTGTGTTTTCAGCGATAACTTGACTGAACTGGTTATTTAGTAAACAGCGCAACGGAAATCTAACAGAAAAAACGGGAGGTGTCTAATATTTTTTGTCGGGGCGGTATGGCAGAATCTATTCGATGGCTGATTTTCCAGAGTTTGATTCTGATGTCCTGACCGATTCGGAGACGAAACTCGAAAAACCTAAGCTTTTCAAAGTGTTGCTGCATAATGACGACTTCACGACCATGGAATTTGTCGTGTTCGTCCTCGAGTACGTCTTCAACCGCGCCGGCGCAGATGCATTCTCTGTGATGCTAAAGGTACATAACGAGGGCCTCGGGATCGCCGGTGTTTACCCGTACGAGGTCGCAAGCATGAAGGCGGACAAGACTATGAACTTGGCAAAGGCCAGGGAATATCCGCTGCTTTGTACACTTGAGGAGGAATGACTTTTCCATTTTGGATTTTGGATTTTGGATTTTGGATTGAGATTTGAGATTTTTGTTATTGGATCTGGATAGGCCTAAAAATTTCAAATTTCAGATCAGGCTTCGCCGCCTCCCTGAAGACAAGTTAAGAGCTACGCCTCCTGACTTCCGGCCACTGATCACTGACCACTGACATGACTGAACCGTTAGATCTAAAGAAAACCGTAAACCTCCCCAGGACAGATTTCGCCCAAAAGGCGAATCTCGGCCAGAGCGAGCCTGCGCGGCTGAAGAAATGGAAGGAGATGGACCTCTACGCGCAGGTGATGAGCGCGCGTAAGGGGCGCGAAAAGTTTATCCTGCATGACGGCCCTCCGTACGCGAATGCTGACATTCACATCGGTACGGCTCTCAACAAGATCCTGAAGGACTTCGTTGTAAAGACCCGTTCGATGATGGGCTTTGAGGCTCCTTATGTTCCCGGTTATGACTGTCACGGTCTGCCGATCGAGACGCTCGTCGAGAAAAAGCTGGCGGAGAAAGGAAAGAATAAGAACGATCTCCCCGTCGCCACCTTTCGCCGGATCTGTCGCGAGCACGCCTCGACCGCGATGAACAATCAGACCCGCGACTTTCAGCGGCTAGGTATTCTCGGTGAATGGGAAACTCCTTACCTGACGATGTCGCCTGAATACGAATCGTCGACGGCGCGTCTGTTTGGGAAGTTTCTCGAGCGCGGCTACATATACAAGGGGCTCAGACCTGTGTACTGGTGCATCCACGATCAGACCGCGCTTGCCGAGGCCGAGGTCGAATACAAGGAGCATACGTCGCCATCGGTCTACGTAAAGTTTCCGCTTAAATCCGACCCGGCGGATATCGACGCGGCGCTCGCCGGCAAAAATGTATTCCTGGTTATATGGACGACCACACCGTGGACCTTGCCAGCGAACATGGGCATCGCCGTGCATCCTGATTTCGATTATTCGGCGATAGAAGTTTCCGACGCCGAGGTCTTCATCGTCGCGTCGGAACTTTCCAAGGCTTTCTCCGAGACCGCCGGTTTTGCCGAGTACGAAGAGATCGCACGATTCAAGGGTGCGAAACTCGACCGGCTTGAAGCAAAACACGCATGGCTCGACCGCACGTCCCTCATCATGAACGGAGAGCACGTTACGCTTGGCGAAGCCGATGCCGAAGTCGAGTTGGATGTCCGATTCGAAAACAAATCCGCGGGCAAATCCGGAACCGGATGTGTTCACACTGCACCCGGCCACGGTGCGGACGATTTTCATATCGGCAAGAAATACGGACTGGAGGTATACAATCCGGTCGATGCGGCCGGTAACTTCATCGCCGAGGTAGAGCATTTCGGTGGGATGAATATCTTCGACGCGAATCCGAAGATCGTCGAGTTCATGCGCGATGGGGGCATGCTGGTCTATTCCGAAAAATATCAGCACCGCTATCCGCATTGTTGGAGATGTAAAAATCCGGTTG
>JBKJOR010000311.1:0-5098 GCA_046595575.1 Pyrinomonadaceae bacterium
TGCTTAAAACTGGTGAACGATACCCAGGGGATCGCCGAGTAGTAGATAAGATCGATCCGGTCGGCTTCGACGTCAAATGTTTTCAGGGATCTGTATTTCTCGCGTGCGGCTTTACCTGCTCGATCAAACTCGAAAATATCTTCCCGCCATTCGAAGTAGCAGAATGAGAACGTCTCGTCGTCGTTCAGGATTGTCTGCGTCGCTTCCACCCGATCGAACTCGACGACCTTTTCGTCCATCATGCGTAATCGAAATTCGCGGATAGAATTCGCCGTTTGCAGGGAAAGAAAGAGTGCGGCGATGGAGAACGCCAGATCGTTCTGTTTACAGAAATGGTAGAGATGTGTGACGTCGAGGTTGGCGGCAATATTGAAAAACGGGTCGTTGTAATCGAGGAAAAACTCGTAGGTCGATTTTCGCTCCCAGGCGTCGATGTCCACCGCGTGATACAACGCTCTGTTATTCATCGCGAAACTGCGCCGATCGCTTTGACGGGTTCGGAGAAACGTTCGATGAGGCCGTTGCTAAAGAGGCCAAGGTAAAGTACGCCGCCGACCGCGATCAGCAAAGCTGCAGAGAGGCCGATCGGGATTCGCGGCTGCTGCCAATCTGACGTACGTTCGCGGAAAAACATTACGACGATCAACCGAAGATAGTAGTAGGCGGAGATCGCAGTGTTGATAACGGCGACGACAACCAGCAAAGTGAGCATCGTGCTTCCAGCGTCCAGAGCTGGGCGGAACACCATCACCTTGCCGATGAATCCCGCGGTGAGCGGCATGCCGAGCAGGCTGAGCATGAAGAGCGAAAGCGAAAATGAAAGGATCGGAGCCTTGAAGCCGATTCCGTTGTAATCGTCAAACTCGGTCCGGCGATCGTTCTTTTGTCCGAGAAGCGTAACGATTGCAAACGCTCCTAAATTTGTTATCGCGTAGGTCAGCATATAGAACGCGACCGACGCGATCGCTGCGTCGCGGTCGCCGGTTGAGGTGGCCGCACCCGCGCCCACAAAACCGACCACGGCATAGCCAGCATGAGAGATCGACGAGTAAGCGAGCATTCGCTTAACGTTAGTCTGCGTGATGGCGACGATGTTACCGACCGTCATTGAGAGAATCGCCATAACGGTCAGGGCCGTCATCCACGAATCGTGGAGGTACCCGGAGGCCTGGGCGCCGGCTACGAGCGGAAAACCAAGAACAAAAACACGTATGAATGAAGCGAAAGCCGCCGCCTTTGGCCCAGCCGCCATAAAACCCGTTATAGGGGTCGGGGCTCCTTCGTAAACGTCGGGTGTCCAGATGTGAAAAGGAGCGGTTGCGACCTTGAATCCGAAACCGATCACCATCATTGCTCCGCCAACGAGAAGCAGAGCAGGGAAGTTTGCATTTCCCACACGTGACGCGATCTCGCTTATGTTCGTCGAGCCGGTAGCACCGTAGACGAGCGCCATTCCGTAAAGTAGAAACGCGGACGCAAATGAACCGAGGATGAAATATTTCATGGCCGATTCGTTTGACTTAAGATCGCCGCGGCGAAGGCCGCACATCACGTACGTCGCGATAGACAGCGTCTCGAGACCAAGGAAGATCACAACCAGATCATTACCCGATGCCATCAGCATCATTCCGAATGTCGCGAACAACAGGAGCGAATGATACTCGCCGACCGGAACGTCCTCCCGCTCGACCCACACGGTCGAAATGAGAACGGTCATTGCCGACACGAGCAGAAACACGAATGAAAATCCGAGCCGAAGGTTATCGTGGGCGATCATCCCGTTCCAGGTACCCGCCGGCTGCGGTTCGGACCACATCATCGCGAGTAGAACTCCGGAAGCGACAATACCCGCAAGCGAAATAATCCCAGTTGTCTTACGATCCTTCGGGAAGAAACTGTCATACAGCATCACGACAATTCCAGCGAAAGCTACGATAAGCTCCGGCAGAATTATCGTCATGTTTACATTCGGCGTAACTAATTCCATAAAAACAAATCTCGGTTAACGTCGAGCCTATCCGTCATCGAGCTTCTCAAAATCTCTTGGACTCGAAGCCTCCGAAGATATCGAAATACCGCAGGCCGGAAAGGCGGAGCTTTCCGCTCATCAAGGCGGTAAAGCTGCGAAAGGGTGATCTATTTCTGCGCATTATCCACAGAGCCACCGGCCTGGCGAACTACGCGTTCCTGTATTGCCTTGACGGATTCTTCGGAACGATCGAGAAATGGCTTCGGATATACGCCCATGTAAACCATTAGGAAAACGAGCGGGGCTATCAAGCCTATTTCACGCCAACTCAGATCCTTGAGCGATCGATTCTTTTCATTCGTGACCTTTCCGAAGAAAACGCGCTGGATCATCCACAGCAAGTAGACCGCGGCAAATATTACGCCGGTTCCGGCGATCATCGTCGCGATGTAATTCCAGTTAGTCGAGGAGGTCACCGTCAGGATAGTCGACTTCCACATTCCAACCATGATCAGAAACTCACCGACAAACCCATTCAGGAACGGCAGCCCAACTGACGACATTGCCGTTATAACAAAGATCGTCGCGTAGATCGGCATCACGTTGGCGAGCCCGCCAAAGTCCGAGATCTGACGCGTGTGACGGCGTTCGTAAATAAACCCGACGAGCAGGAATAGTGCGCCGGTTGAAACGCCGTGACTGAGCATTTGATAAAGCGCACCCTGCATCCCCCATTCGGTGAACGAGAACATTCCAAGGATCACGAATCCCATGTGAGCGACGGACGAGTATGCAACCAGCCGTTTTACGTCAGGCTGCACCATCGCAACCAGAGCACCGTATATGATGCCGATGATCGCGAGTACGATGAATAGCGGTGCGAAGTCGCGGCTCGCCTCAGGGAAAAATACGAAGTTAAAACGCATCAGCCCATACGTCCCCATCTTCAACAGGACCGCGGCAAGGATCACAGAACCCGCAGTCGGGGCCTCGGTATGAGCATCCGGAAGCCAGGTGTGAAAAGGGAAAAGTGGAACCTTTATCGCAAACGCCAAAGCGAACGCGAGGAACAAGAGCGTACCCGCCGCACCGGTGAAGACCAGATCGCCCATCCTGAGCGAATTAAGCAGCGTGACGTAGTCGAAAGTTCCGGTGCCGGTCGCATCGGCGTGCAAATAGTAGAGGGCAATTATGCCGGCCAGCATCAACAAACTGCCGAGCATTGTGAAAATGAAAAACTTTACCGCCGCATAGATACGGTTCTGACCGCCCCAGATGCCGATCAGGAAAAACATCGGAACTAGCGAAGCCTCGAAGAAAAGGTAAAAGACGAGCAGATCTAACGAGACGAAGACGCCTATCATTGCCGACTCGAGAAGGAGCAAGAATATATAGAATGCAGTCGGTCGTTTCTCGACCGCATTCCACGTCGAGAGGACTGCGATCGGCATGATAAACGTCGTCAGGATAACGAGCCAGAGGCTCAAGCCGTCGATGCCGAGGTGGAAATTGGAATTTATCGCCGAGATCCAAGGAACGTTTTTCTCAAAAAAGAATCCGCTCGCTGACGCCGCGCCCTGATCCGCGAGCAGCAATAGCGACACAAGAAAGTTCACTAGTGTAAACGCGAGCGTCAGCCACTTGAGTTGGCTCTCCTGTTTCCAGAACATCTGGTGTGCGAGCGTCGCCACCCCACCGAAAACCGGAAGCAGAATCAGGATCGTTAAGAGATTTTCTGAAATGAAATCCATTTTGCCAGTGGTCAGTGGTCAGTTGTCAGTGGTCAGTTCGTGCTGACGGCTGACGACTGATTGCCAACATCTATCCAACTAACTTCAAACCGTAATAAATAAAATATCCGAGCACGGCCAGAGCTCCAAGCAGGATCATCGCCGCATAACTACGAACGAATCCGACCTGCACCTGCCGAAGGCCTTTACCAACCTCGGTCACAAAATACCCGATACCGTTAACAATGCCGTCAATAAATCCGAGATCGAATCCCTTCCACAGACCCTCCCGTGAAAGGTTGGTCAGTGGATCGACTATGTAGCCGTTGTAAAATTCGTCGAGTCGCCACTTTTCTTCCAGGATTCTGGGCATCTTCCGAAGCGGCTGACTTCGGAAAGCGAACCAGCCGATCGCCATGCCTAGCGCGGCGAGTACCACCGAAAGCAGAGCGAGCAGACGCTCTTTGTTTACAACTTCAGGCTCGTGCGACTTCGCGGCTTCGCGGGCGGCGATGGCAGTCGGCATTTCGGTTTCGGCAATGACGGGCTCGAGAACGTGTTCGAAAGCATTAGCGTCTTTGACTCCGACAAGCGAACTCATCGCGTAGGGAATACCGACCAACCCGCCGACCGTCGAGAGGAATGCCAGAATGATCAGCGGCACCGTCATTACCCATGGAGATTCATGCGGTTTGAAGTCCGCTGGCAGGGCGTGATGATGCTCTTCGTCGTCATCATCATGGCTGTCATGAGCGTCGTCGTGCTCTTTATCGTGAGCAGCCGCTTGATGCAGGTCCTCGTGAAAACGCTCGGTTCCCCAGAATGTCATCACCATCATCCGCGTCATGTAGATGGCGGTCAGGATCGCCGTAAAAACGGCGACGCCCCAAAGCACTTCATTTCCGGGAAATGCTCCGGCTGGAAAATAACGGTCGGCAGCGAATGTCTTGTAAAGGATCTCGTCCTTTGAAAAAAATCCGGCCCAGATGGGGATTCCGCAGATCGCCAGCCAGCCCATCATCATCGTGATCCACGTGATCGGCATGTGCTTGCGGAGGTTTCCCATCTTTCGCATGTCCTGCTCGTGATGCATCCCGTGGATGACCGAACCCGATCCGAGAAATAACAGCGCCTTGAAAAAGGCGTGCGTCATGACGTGAAATATGGCGACAGTGAATGCCCCGACTCCAGCCGCAAGGAACATGAATCCGAGCTGTGAAACGGTTGAGTACGCGAGAACCTTCTTGATATCGTTTTGCGCGATCGCAATAGACGCAGCAAAAATTGCGGTCGCCGCACCAATAACGGCGATTATCCACATCGCGGTCGGTGAAAGCTGGTAGATCGCGTTCGATCGGACGACGAGATAGCCGCCGGCAGTGACCATCGTCGCGGCATG
>JBKJOR010000101.1:0-2595 GCA_046595575.1 Pyrinomonadaceae bacterium
CTGACAACTGACCAATAACAATGACAAATGACAAATGACCACCGACGACCGACCACCGACCAACTTACGATGATTCTCGAAAGCATTCGCGGCCGCGCCGCATCAGATATCCAGCACATTCTTCTTCCCGAAGGCGAGGATGTCCGTACGCTGCAGGCGGCCGAGATATGCACCCGGGACCAGATCGCAAAGATCACAGTTTTCGGCGAAGAAGAGATAGTCCGTTCTCTCGCCGCCGGCTCCGGCGTGAATTTGAATGGCGTTGAGATTCTCGATCACCGAAAGTCGGCCGACTTCGGCCGTATGGCGACGCTCTACTATTCACTTCGCCGAGCAAAAGGGACGACGCTCGAAGAATCGGAGCAGGTCGTCAAAGATCCCCTTTACTTCGCCAACCTGCTGGTGCGGGAAGGTAAAGCGGACGGGTCGGTTGCGGGAGCAACTAGCACGACTGCACATACCGTTGCCGCGGCGATACGCTGCATCGGTGTCCGTGCGGGCCTAAAGATCGTCTCGAGTTTTTTTCTGATGGTCGTGCCTGAGAAGAGGTTCGGAGCGAAGGGCGCAATGATCTACGCCGACTGCGGCGTTGTCGTCGATCCGGATGTGAATGAGCTCGCCGAGATCGCGATCGCGTCGGCCGATTCCTGCCGGTCGCTTCTTCAGGTCGAACCGCGGGTTGCGATGCTGTCGTTCTCAACCAAGGGAAGCGCGAAACACCAGATGATCGATAAGGTCGTCGAGGCCGCGAAGACCGTGAAAGCCCGTCTACCCGAACTGGCGATCGATGGCGAGCTGCAAGCAGACGCCGCGTTAGTTCAAGCTGTCGCCGATTCGAAAGCTCCCGGCTCGAACGTCGCGGGCCGAGCAAACGTTCTCATCTTTCCGGATCTCAATTCGGGCAACATCGCCTACAAGCTCACCGAACGCCTGACCGGCGGAACGGCGATCGGCCCGATCCTCCAAGGATTGGATCGACCGTGCAACGACCTCTCTCGCGGATGCAAGGCCGAAGACATCGTCGACGCTGTGGCTATCACCGCCGTACAGTCGCAGGCGCGGAAAGCGGGAAGCTAATCTGTTAAAAAACTTCAGCTCGATATTTTAGTTGCGGTTCTTGGGCTATGCCGCTCGGTGTGCGGAAAAGCTCCGCTTTTCCGTAAGGTCCCCAATGACCAAGCGGCTCCGCCGCCCCACTGGCGGCGGAGCCGCCTAAGATATTTATTGCTCTCCGGAAAAGCAGAGCTTTTCCGCACACCGAGCGGCATAGCCGAAATCCACCGAGCGGCATAGCCGAAATCCACCGAGCGGCATAGCCGAAATCATACGGAGCATGAATTTCTCGCCAAAGCTCGTTTGCGACTCGCCTTAATATAAGTCTTGTTCCCCGATCGGACGGGTTTTCCAACGCTTGTGTATCCAGAGCCACTGTTCGGGATACGCTCGCACGAACTTTTCGAGCTCCTGAGTAAATGCCGTCGTGGTTTCCAGAATGTCCTGATGCCTGTCACCGGTTCGCTGCACTTCAATGAACTTTCCATAGAAGACTTTGTATTTTTCCCGCTTGGTATCCCAAACGCAGCACATCGGAACGATGATCGCATTTGCCCGCATCGCGAGCATTGCGACGCCGATCGTCGTCGACGCCTGCGTTCCAAAAAAGGGTACGAACACACCGTCACGATGCAGAACATTGACGTCCGGGAGCACGCCGAGAATGCCGCCCTCGCGTAGTATCGACATCGCTTTGCCGACCGAATTGTTTTTATCTATCGGCTCATTGCCGAATCTTGTACGCAGCCGGACCGTGAAGGCTTCGATGAGAGGGTTGTCGAGCGGTCTCGCAAGATAAGTCAACTTGTCACGCAAGGCCGAGTAAGCGAACACGCCCATCTCCCAGTTGCCGAGGTGCGGCCCGAGCAGCAACATTCCGCGGCCCCGGGCTCGTTCGGCTTCGAAGGCAATGCGTTCCGGCGAGTTGATGTTCTCCTCGGACTCGAAATCGAAATCGATGAGCTGATTAAGGGAATCGGATGTCGCGCGCGGAAAGTGGGTGAGCTCGCCGAGCACTCGTCCGAGGTTTTCAAACGATGCGAGGGCGATCGCCTCGCGTTCTTGCAGACTCTTCTCAGGGAAAGCGATCTCGAGATTTCGCTGGGCCACGCGACGAAGAGAAGCGGGGAATCTGTAGGCAAGCCGGCCGATCAGCATTCCCAGACGAATCGCGACTCTTCGCGGCATGATACCGAGGACACCGAAGAGGATACGTATCGGAATATATTCGAGCCAGATCTGGACGCTGCTTTTTTTGGTCATCGGTAAGAGTGACTCGTTTTACGCGTGATGGTCGATCGCTCTAACGCCGGGAGGCGTTACACCTTACCCATCCCAGCGCTTGAAAGCGACAACTGCGTTCAGCCCGCCGAATGCAAACGAGTTTGAGAGCGCCGCCTCTGGTTCGGCTGGCAGGGCTTCATTCGCGATGACATTGATGTTGCATGCCGGGTCAGGTTCGTTGAAGTTTGCGGTAGGCGGCAGGAGTTTGTTATGAAGCCCAAGTACCGTCGCGGCTCCCTCGATCGCACCCGCCGCACC
>JBKJOR010000177.1:0-5399 GCA_046595575.1 Pyrinomonadaceae bacterium
AAAACTGCGGGTGCTATCCCTCCGGTCGCTCCGACACCTTGCGTCGGCGTCTGTTGGATCACGGTATTCGGATTGGATACCCGGCCGCTCGGCGGCGTTTCAGTCGGAACCTGGGGCTGAGCCTGTGGTATCTGCGTATCGGTGCTAACCGGCGGCGGCGGCTGTGTAGGAGGCTGTATTGGCGGTTGCTGAGTTGGCGGTTGCTGAGTCGGCGGCACCTGCGCGAATGCGGATACGCCGAAAACGATCGCCAAAATAAAAATACAAAAAATTCTGATCATCCTAATACCGCTTCAAACTACGGCTTGCCGCTCGCTGAGCGGAAAAGCTCCGCTTTTCCGCGCCGCTATCCAAATTCCCTGGAGGCTCCGCCTCCTCTTTTCCGATCAGGAGGCATAGCCTCCAAATATCTCTAACAATCATCCCGGAAAAGCAGAGCTTTTCCGCACACCGAGCAGCAGAGCTGCAAATCTCTAGATCGCGGAAGATTCCTCTCCGCGTTTGACCCCTTCTTCATCGCGCAAATCGCCGGTCGTCCGAAGCGTCGACGAAAATCGGTCTACAACCGGACGCATGATAGCGGATTTCACTTTGCCCAATCTGCCACCGATGCCTCGGAAAAATGTCGATTCAGCCGCATCGTCAAACAGCGAGTAGAAAACCGGAACCGCAAGAAGCGTCAAAAGTAGACACATTGATTGTCCGCCGACGACCAGAACTCCAATCGAGCGGTTCGTCGCCGCCCCAGCTCCGCTGCCCAGGATCAGCGGGATCATTCCCGCGATCAACGCGAGAGTCGTCATCAAGATCGGCCGCAGTCGATCTCGGTTTGCCTGGATGATCGCGTCGTATCGGCTCATGCCGCGCGCACGCAACGTGTTCGTATGGTCGATCTGAAGGATCGCATTCTTTTTCACGATGCCGAATAGCAGCAATATGCCGAGCGCTGAGAATATATTTAGGGTCTGACCCGCGATCGCAGTGGAAAGTAACGCAAACGGAACTGATAGCGGCAGCGTTAGCAAGATCGTCACCGGATGGATAAACGATTCGAACTGCGCCGCGAGGATCAGATACATGAAAACGAACGACAGCAGGAATGCGTAAAGAAATGCCTCGTAGGCTTTCTGAAGCTCTTTCGACTGACCCGTAACACCTGTTAGATATTCCGGCGGCATCTCGAGCTGCTGGGCAAACTGTTCTATCTTCGAGACCGCGTCGGCTTCCGACGAGTTCGGCGGAAGACTCGCCGAGACCGTGACCTGGCGGAGCCTGTTGAGGCGGCTGATCGTAGATGGACTTAACCCTTCGGTCAATTTAACTACCCGGTCAAGCGGAACTGTTGCTCCGTTGCCTCCACCCAGCGAAGCCGAACTGCCCTGAACGGAAGAGCGGTCTGATTGCGGCGCCCTTGAAACGCTGGTGGCAGCGACGGTGAATTGCGGCAAGTAGCTGCGGTCACGGCGATACTGTTCGTCCGCCTGCACGATGACATCGTACTGCTCGGAGCCCGCGCTAAAAGTCGAGACGTTCTGACCGGCCGCAAGAATGTTCAAAGCCTGGGCAACATCTCCCGCACGCACGCCGAGGTCCGCGGCCCTCGTACGATCGATCACGACGCGGATCTCCGGTGAGCCAACCTCGATCGATGTGTCGGGATCCCGGAAGATGGGATCCTGCTTCATCTTCTCGACCAAAGCGTTGGCATACTCGGTCAGCCTCACCATATCCGGTCCGGCGATGAAAAATCCGACGCCCGATCCGCCGCGGCCAAGTCCGATACTGCCGGCGATCGACGACGACGCGGAGACGCTGACCTGATAATCCTTGGATGAGTATTTCTTGACGATGCCGCGGGTTTGATTGATGAGATCGGTTTGCGAACGCGAACGATCACCGACCGGCTTGAGACTTACGTTGACGAAACCATTGTTCGGACCCGAGCCCCGTCCAAACCCGGCGAGCACGAGAGTGTTTTGCACCTCCGGCATCTGTTGGCGGACGTCGCGAGCGATGCGATCAAGTATTGACTGTGTCGCCGACAACGAGGTTCCCTGTGGACCGCGAATGTTTATCTGGAAGAGCGACTCGTCTTCGTCGGGCAAAAATGCCATGCCGACGAACTTGTAAAGCGGAACGATCGAAGCCACGGTGATCACGCATAACAGCACGACCGCCCATCGAAAACGCATGGCAGTCTTGAGCAGCCATGTATAGCTTCCATCTATCTTTTGATAGAACCAGCCTGCCTTGCTCGAATTTTCGACTTCCGATTTTCGATTTACGATATCGCCGGATCCGTCATCGAATGTCTCTGACGTATGTGCTTCGGTCTCTTCTTCTCGTCTCCCCGTCTCGTCGACATTCTCCGGCTGCTTGATCCACCGGGCTGCGAGCATCGGCGTCAGCGTGAACGAAACGATCAGTGAAACCGCGATCGCCGCCGCAGCCGTCAATCCGAAAGACGACATGAACCGGCCAACGATACCGCTCATGAAGCCGACCGGAATAAATACCGCGAGCAAGCTGAGTGTCGTCGCCAAAACCGCAAGTCCGATCTCACGCGTTCCCTCGATCGCAGCCTGGAAGGGGTTCATCCCCTTCTCCTCGACAAATCGATAAATATTCTCGAGTACGACGATCGCGTCGTCGATAACGATCCCGACCATCAGCGTCAGGGCGAGCATCGTCATCTGGTTGAGCGAGTAGCCGAACGCGGCGATCGCCGCAAACGCCGCAATGATCGATACCGGGATCGCGAGCGCCGCGATAATCGTCGTCCGAAAATTCCACAGGAACAGGAAGACGACTATTGCCGCGAACAAGCCGCCGAGGACCAGATGCTCTTCGATCGCATGGAGCGAATTCTCGATAAACTCGGACTGATCACGAATTACAGCGACGGTCATGTCGTCGGGCAGATTTGGTTGTATCGTAGCCATCCGATCTTTGACGTTCTTTATAACGGCGATCGTGTTCGCACCGGCCTGTTTTCGAATACCGACGGAAACCGACTGAACTCCGTCGAGAGATGCGGCAGATGTAGGATCGGAACCCGTCTCTTCGACCCGGCCGACGTCACGGATCTTCACCGGAAATCCGTTCCGGGTAGTGATGACCACGTCATTGAACTGATCGATCTCGGTCAGCTTACTCATCGTCCGCACGCCCAGGGTGCGTGCTCCTTCGATAAGGTTGCCGCCCGGCAGTTCCTGATTCTGGGATCGGATCGAATTGGTAACGTCGGTCACCGAAAGGTTGAATGCACGCAGACGATTCGGGTCGATGTAGATCTTTACCTGCTTCGTCCGCGAGCCCCACATGAAGACTTCGCCCACGCCGTCGGCCGATTCGATCCGTTCCTGAATCAAGTTCTCGACAAGCTCAGTAAGCTCCATCACAGGCCGCGGCGCGCTGATCGTGTACATCAGGATCGGCTGAGAATCAGGATCGGCTTTTTGGGCCACCGGTGGATCCGCCGTTTCCGGTAAGCGGTTTACGACGGTGCTGAGTTTTTGTTGGATCTCCTGGAACGCGACGTCCGGATCCTTTTCAAGATTGAAGGTGAGCGTTACATTCGAGCTGCCGCGGGATGAGCTGGATCGCATCTCTTCAACACCGGGAACGGTGTTGAGTGCTCCCTCGATCACGTCCGTTATTTCGGACTCGATCTCCTCGGGTGCGGCACCGGCGTTCGTCGTGCGGACCGAAACCGTCGGCAGATCGATCTTAGGAAACCGGTCGACGCCTAACGTAAAAAAGCTGAAGCCACCGACAACCGTTAGAAACATAACGATGACGGTCGCGAATACCGGTCGATGAACACAAATTTCAGCTAGCCACTGCATAAGAGTCCCTTGTCTCTAGTCCCAATTGTCCCAAGTCCCATATAGTCCCAAGTCCCAAGTCCCATGTAGTCCCAAGTCCCAAGTCCCATATAGTCCCAAGTCCCAAGTCCCGTATAGTCCCAAGTCCCACCGAGACCCAAGTCCCAGTGAGTCCTTCAGCCCAATTCGCAAGTCGCGTTGTCGCTACTTGAACTTCAATCCTTTTAGATCCGACTGGCGAAGATATTTCGCCAAGCCAGAAATTATCCGGCTACATTCAGTCAGCCTGCCGGCCAAAGTTTCGAACTGCTCCTGTGAAACATATTTCTGGTCCAAAGCGACGTATAGCAACGATCTGGTTTCGCCGGCGGATGCTTTAGCGATAGACAAAAAGTTCACGAACTCCTTGTCACCGTCTCTTTCAAATCCTTCGGCTATATTCGACATGATAGAAACCGCCGAACGGCAAATCTGGTTTCTCAACCCAAAATCCTGAGAGAATGCTCCGACCTTGGTCATCATGCAAACCTCCTGCGAGATCGACCGGGCTTTCTTCCAAGCTTCAAGCTCCTCAAATTTTTGAACACGCGGCATCCATACTCCTTCTCCCCGCGCTTCTACTTCAAACCTGCGGCCCGTGAATTCACGGACTTGGGACTCCTGGGACCTGGGGCCTGGGACTAACTAACCACCTTCGCTCCCTCATAGAGCTCGTTCAAATTACTCGTCGCAACTGTTTCATCGGCCGCAAGGCCGTCCAATATTTGCACGCTGTCGCCCTCTTCGTTTCCGAGTTGAATGACACGGAGCTTCGCAATACCGTCAACGATCACGAAGGCTCGGAACGATTGAGTTGCCTGATCGTTATAGACGCCGGACTTCGAAACGAAGACCCCGGTAACTCCGCCTTCTTTGGTGATCCGTGCCGTTCCGAACATTCCTGAGCGGAGAGCATTGTCGGGATTTTCGATCGAAGCTTCGACGATGGCCGAACGCGATGTTGGATCGATCGCCGGGTTAACCGACGTCACCGTACCGGCAAAGTTCCGGTCTTTGTAAGCGTCAACCTGAACCGACACACCACGACCGAGGACAACTGTCGGAACATCCGCCTCGGCGACCTGGATCTGAATTTTTATAGGATTCGAGCGAAGGACCGTCGCAATGATCGACGCAGTCGAAACAAACTCACCCACGGCGACGGGGCGCGCGCTGACGAACCCCGAGAATGGAGCCCTGATAGAAGTGTCGGTGAGAGCTTGCTGGGCGGTACCGACCTCCGTCTGAGCGGCCTCGACCCCTGCCTGTGCGCTGGCGATCGCTTGATTGTTCTGCCGCGCCGTATTGACTTGCGCCTCAAGTAACTGCCGTGCGCTGTTTGCTCGTGATCGGGCGGTGTCGCGCGTCGTTCGAAACGTTTCGTAAGTGATCATCGGAACATCGCCGGTCTCGACCAGTTCGCGATATCGCTTCTCATTTGCCTCGGCCTGCCGCAATTCCGCCTGCGCCTGCTCGTAGAGAGCCGACGCCGACCGAACTTCCGGGATCGCCGATGCATTAAAGCGACCATTT
>JBKJOR010000083.1:0-16740 GCA_046595575.1 Pyrinomonadaceae bacterium
CGCATCTTCGAGACCGGACGGTTCCAGTTGCTCATCAATGGCGAGGTCTTCAGTGTCCGGCGATGAAAACATAAAGGATTCGCAAGTATAGCGGCTAAATTACGCCCACGCCAAGAATCGTTTGGATCGCCTTAGCGAGAAAAAAGTCGAAGACGATTACCCAGATCGAAGAAAGAACGACCGCGTTGATCGTGGATCGACCGACGCCGACCGTGCCGCCCGTCGTGCTCAGTCCCTTATGGCATGCAATGCCGCCAATGATGAGGCCGAAAAAGAACGGCTTGATGATGCCGCCGATCACATCTTCCGTCGTGATCCCGTTTCTTACCGACGACATAAAAACGTTTATATCCTGGTTGTATATGTACGAAGCTACCGTCCCGCCGCCTAATATTCCGAAGATGTCGGCGGCCACCGTGAGAAGCGGGAGCATTACTACAAGAGCGATCAGTCGGGGCGTGACGAGCTTTTTGATAGGATCCGCACCGAGGGCTCGCATAGCGTCGATCTGCTGAGAGACAACCATCGACCCGAGCTCCGCAGAAATTGCCGATCCGATGCGGCCGGACACCATCAAGGCAGTCAAAACCGGACCGAGTTCGCGCACGAGAGATGTTGCGACGGAACGTCCTGCTTCGTTATGTACGCCGTAGTATTGCAGCGTGGGGAATGTCTGAAGAACCAACACGCCACCGGTAAAGAAACCGGTCAACAGGACGATGGGGAGTGAGCCTACGCCGATAAGATCCATCTGACGGATGATCTCGCCCGGGTACCGAGGGCTTCGAAATAGTCCGGACACGACATTCCACAGAAGCAGGCTTACTTCCTGCAGTTCGTCGATGAATTTTGCTAATGGATTCATTCAGCGGATCGAAGCAAAGTGGCAATGTCCAGGATTTGATAAGGTTACATCTAACCGGCGAAATCGCCAAATTGTAAAAGCAGCCGCTCCTTGTTAGAGCGCGGCTGCTTTCTTGTACCGAGAATAGGTTGCGATCTAATCGTCGAGCGGGGATTTAGGAGCCGGGTTATCCTCTTGTTGCGGTCGTAAACCTCGTCGGCGCTTAAGGCGCTCCGGGTTACCTCGTCCTTCGGTGAAACGGCGCCGTAAATCACGAAAACGTATCAGTTGGTCCGGCGTCAGAACCCTTCTAACAGAAAGTTCGCTCTCAAAGCGTAACCGGGCGAGCTCGGCCTGAGCTGCCTGAAATTCTGCTAATTTAGACTGGAAGCCGGACTCCGAAACCGTTTCACCATAAATAGCGATGTCGAGATCTCGGTTAGCCTCGCGCATCCGACGTTGAGCTTCCATCATCGCCGGCCTCCGGCCCTGATTTATCCGTCTGATCTGTTGGACCTGTTCACGGGATAGACCGAGCTCGGCTAACAAGTTCGGTCTCCGACCTTCACGGCGATCGGCCGGTGCCGCTCCATCGGGCGGTGGGCCGTCTTGAGCATTAACGGGCGGAGATATGACGAGCATACCCGCGATCAGCAAAAGGAAGAGATTAAAATATTTCATTTCGGTATTGCCCTAGTCACGTGTGTCTACGTCCTCAAAAAGCTGTGCTAGGCGTAAAGACGTATCTTCATCCTCGGCAAATTCATTTAGTGTCGGGACGGTTCGATTCGGAGTCTTTGCCACATTTCCATCATCGGCTCGCGGCGTGACCGATCGCCGAACGATTCGAACATTCTGCTTTTGGCCGCGGCGGACAATCGCCTTAACCGGCCTCGGTGCACGCTCCGGCTGATCTTCAACAAAGCCGTCTTTAGCTATGACCGAAGGTTCGCTTGAACTCTTATTCACTGCGGGCAGCGTCGACTCACTTACCGGAAAAACGGTCGAATTAACGGCTGCCATATCCGATCCTGTTCGCACCGTAAAAAAATACATTCCGGCAAAAACACTGATGATCGCAAGACCTGCGAACGCAATACCCGGGACGGCCCATGAATGGCTGAACGAGCTACGCAATCTGTCGACCCACGACCCACCGCTGGCCATTGCGGGCTCCGGCATGGGAAGTACAAAAACGGGTGTTTCGAGCGGATCGAATTCGAGTTGCTTCCAGTCGTACACCTCATATCGCGCTATCGATATCGCCGCGAACTCGTCGGTGCAGTCGCCGCAATCCAGGAGATGCGCCTCGAATGTCGAGCATTTAGCCGTCGCCAATTCACCGTACATGTACGATAGGACGTTGGCCGACAATTCACATTTTGAAGAACCTATGTTGTTCATCTCGTAACCTAACTTATCTCAATGGGCACACGCTCAAGTTTCAGCCGAAGCTGACGGAGCGCCGTGTAGAGCCTGCTCTTTACAGTGCTCAGCGGCAATTCCAGGGTGTCGGATATTTCCTGAAACGTCATCTCTTCGAACTCCTTCATAACAATAACCTGCCGAAGATCGACCGGAAGAGAGCCGACCGCTTGCCGGACCAGCGTTAACCTTTCGGCTCGCTCCGTCGCTCGGGCAGGCGATCTATGGGCAGGAGCAACAAATATACGTTCCTCCTCTCCAGATGCTTCATCCAAAAAGTCTTCCGACCGCGTCCGGGTTCGCCGCTTGACTGTCAAACATTGGTTGACCGCGATGCGGTGCAGCCACGAAGAAACCTTTGCTTCACCGCGAAAATTCGAGATGTTCCGGTACGCGGATATAAACGTCTCTTGAGCCGCGTCCCGGGCCTCGTCTTCGCGGCCGAGCATACCAAAGCAGAGGGCGAATATCTTTCGCTCCCATCTCCTCACGATCTCGCCGAACGCGTCTGAGTTTCCAGCGACCGCCAGTTCGACAAGTTTTTCGTCAATCGGATCTGCCAACATTAAAATCGTTATTAACCGGTCTATCGCACGAGAAGATTACCGCCAACCTAATTAATGCGCGAAACGGTCGCATTCACTTGGTTAGACGACGGAGGAAGGAAAAAGGCCGAAATAAGTTGTTTGCGGAGATGAAGATGTGACTGCTACATAACGAGCGTTAGCAAAGGTACCCCTCCAAATAACGGGCACCTTCGCTATCGTTCTACTCCGAAATGACTAGCACTTCCCTAGGAGCCAAAACACAAGAATAAAAATCAAGATCGTTGAGATGATGCCACCGCCAAACTTGTAAGCCGCAGCACCAGCCAAACCGCCCTTCAATAGATTGTTCATAATTTCTCCCGTTGTTCGAATACCTTATGAATGAAAATCGTTCACTCAAGTCGTGACCTAAGACTCTTTTGCAAGCAATGTTCCATAAAAAAAGCAGTGCCGATCTGAACGATCGGCACCGCACTCTAAAGCTTGCAACATTCCTTAGCCAGCCGCGGCGGCTTCGGTTGTGCCCGCCATTTGTTCCTGAACCTTTTTCATCCATTCTTGCGTTTTGCGGACACGCTCCGCGCCATCCGGGCGCTCCATTATGATCTTCTCCAGATTTGCAAATGCGTCCGGCATTTCCCACTGGGTACGAAGGTCGGCGATAAACGGCTGGATCTTTGCAAATACTCCGATGTGCTCACCAGCAGTATCGTGAAACATATCGGCATCGATCGCTCCGTGCCTCACAAGTGAAGCGGCCATATCCCAGTATGAAAGCACCATTCGCAGATATGCTCCGACCTCCGGATCCATCATTGTCTGGCTAACCTCCTCAGCGCTCGTCGGGTTAAATCCAAACATCCAGTTGCGGGCCTCCCGCATCTTCGCCTCGCGGCGCAGATCGTAGAGTTTAAGTATCAATTCTGCTGATTCCGTCTCTTTGCTCATTATTTCCTCCAGGGTTTTTGAATTGAGGTACATTCTGAATCCGTCCGCGAAGCGTGTCAAACGGGCGGAAGGTTCAACGTTACATTCAGTTCACAGTGACCCGTTCACCGTTCATACTTCACCGTTCGGTCGTGTATCCTCGCCATATGTGCGGACGATATGTTTTAAAGGCTCTAAAAGACGATGTGATCAAACACTTCAACCTTATCGATGGACTCGACTACTTCGACATCCACGGATACAAGTTGCGAGACGAAGTATTTCCAGGCGAATGGATCACAGCCATCAACAACTCAAACCGACCCGAAAACATTTGGTGGACGATCGAGGACAAAGATAACAGCGGAGTTACGCGCCGGTCGATCAATGCAAAGGCCGAGACTGTCACGAAAGTCCACATGTTTGCCGAAGCGTTTCGCAACGACCGCGTACTAATTCCCGCAACCGGATTCTTCGAGTGGGACTCAGCTCGTTGTCGGCACCTGTTCTCGTTCGACGAACCTCTCTTTGCGTTCGGAGGCATCGCCCGCGAATGCGAGATCAAAGGTAGAACGACGCGATGCGGAGTGATAATGACGACTCAGGCTAACGATGTAGTAGTCCCGATCCACACGAAGGGGCGTATGCCTGTAGTCATACACAAGTACGATTACGCAAGTTGGTTAGCGCGTGATACGCCGTTCAACGATCTTCGACGGATGATTTCGCCGGTCGCGAATGATGAGACACATGTTGAAAGAGCGGTGGAGCCGGAAGCTGAAGAAACTGCACAGGGGAGTTTGTTCTGATCCGAAGGGATGTCACAGCGCAAGAAATAATTAGCCTTGCAGATCGACCCGCAAAGCTATTTGATAAATGAGTCGACTTAAACGATTGGTTTCGGAGCTCCGAAATGTAATGACGGAGCGAGCACGGTATCGATAGCGTGAACGACGCCGTTGGACGCCTCCAGATTTCTAGCTTCAAGCTTCGATCCATTCACTTTTATCCCGGTGATATTGGTGACCATCATCTCCTGGCCGGTTACAGACTTTCCTGTTTTTAAGCCGCTCGCCATTATCTTGCCGGGAAGTATGTGATACATCAGAAGAGTCTTTAGCTGGATCTGATTGTCCTCGTTAACAAGCTTGCTCAGCCGTTCCTCGGAGAACTTGGCAAAAGCGTCGTTGGTGGGAGCGAGCACGGTAAAATCTCCAGTGCTGCGGAACACTTCGTTGGCACCGGACGTTTCCATAATTCCTGAAAACGTCGAAAAATTATCTTCCCGGGCGATCGTCTCGATGAGATCCAATTTGTCGGACATAACATGTCTCCAAACAGTCAGTCGATTGTGGGTAGCTATAGCAAAGATCGACGACGGCGGTTCGCTGCTTGATTCAGAATCAGTCCGATAGATTCGGGTTAGCTGAGAAAGGAGTGAGCGACGCTCGATTCAATTCAATCGTGCTCTCAGTCCCGAGTGAAGTCAACTCAATTGCTTTTCACGCGCACCGATTTCACGGTCTTATGCCCTGATGTTGTCGGCCGCCATCGATCATCTCTGAGACAGTTAGAAATTCGTATCCCCGTGCCTTCAAGTCGTTAATGACCTTGCCGACCGCTTTGTACGACTCGACTCGGTTCGGATACATTACGTGGAGCAGTATGATCGAACCCGGCTGGGTTTCCTCGACGGCTCGGCGCGCTATCTCACCTGCTGTCGCGTTTTCGTCGGAATCTGGCTCGACATCCCATGTGACAGTCGTTCGTCCGGCTTGCGACAAATAGTAAGGCAGGACGAAGAGTTTCTTTCCATACGGCGGTCGAAAATGGATCTCACTCTGATGGCCCGCTTCGCGTATCAATGCATCTGTACGCTCGATCTCATGCTTTACGAAGGAGGGCGACACTAATATCATTCTCGTGTGTGAGTAAGAATGATTTCCGAGCTCGTGTCCCGCAGCGACGATCCGGATCCCGCGATCCATGTTCTTTTCAAGCTCCGCCCCTGTCACGAAAAATGTTGCACGGACCTGCTCTTTCTCGAGTATGTCGAGAAGCGGCCGAGTCACTTCCGCACTCGGCCCGTCATCGAAGGTTAGAGCGACTATCTTTCTCGACGTTTCGATCCGGTGCACAAGTTTTCCCATCGACTGAAACGAGCGAGCTTTGCTGACTTGCCATAGAATCAGGCAAATGGCGAGTACAAGACCAACAGCGATGAGAAGTGAGTAAAGCTTTTTCAAAGGCACGAAAAAAGATAGCTTCTCGCCGAAGGAAACACAATTTGAAATAGGAGACCATGAGACCTACTTTGAAAACTGCCTGGGGCTATCGGGGCGACGCGATGAATCTGCGGTCGCAAAATGGCGCGGTCCCATTATATGAAATGCATTGGGATTTCGCGTTGTTGCGCGAAAGGACGAACCGGAGCTACGGGCGGTACTTGAACACGACCGCATACATCCACTTGACCTCCCGCCCATACCGCGCAGACGGAGACGAGCACAGCGGACGAGCTACTCGGCTATGCCGACAAGGCTCTCGATTTAGCAAAAGAACGCGGTCGCAATCGCGTCTGCACTGAAGGGGAAATTAGCCAGATCCCGGCCTAATACGCACGGGCAAAAATAACTCTTTTCTTTGACGGATTCCCGGTATAAATACATTTGCCAAGCTCTTCAGGTGCGTCGAGTGGAATACAGCGGATCGTCGCTTTGGTTTCTTGCTTTATCTTCTCCTCAGTCTCGCCCGTTTCGTCCCAGTGAGCGGCGACAAATCCGCCGAGCTCGATCTGTTTCTTAAACTCATCCCAGGTATCAATCTCGAACGTATTGTCCTCGCGAAACTTTAATGCCCGAGCATAGATGTTCGACTGGATCTCATCGAGCAGCGCCTTAATGTGCTCCACGAGTCCGTCGAGCGGTCTCGATTCCTTTGTCAGATTATCGCGTCGGGCGACTTCGATAGTTCCACTCTCGAGATCACGCATTCCGAGTCCGAGACGAACCGGTACACCGCGCAATTCGTACTCGGCAAACTTCCAGCCCGAACGCTGCTTATCATCATCGTCGTATTTGACGGATATCCCCGCAGCCTTCAACTCTTCGAAGATCGGAGTAAGTTTTTCGCTTATCTTCGCGAGGTCTTCCGGGGACTTGTGGATGGGAATTATCACGACCTGGATCGGTGCAAGCTTTGGCGGCAGCACAAGTCCTTGATCGTCCGAATGCGCCATGATGAGCGCCCCCATCAAACGAGTCGACACACCCCACGAAGTTGCCCATGCATACTCAGGCGTGTTCTCCTTGTTAACGAATTTTACATCGAATGACTTCGCAAAGTTCTGACCGAGGAAGTGTGACGTCCCGCATTGGAGCGCTTTTCCATCCTGCATTAATCCTTCGATGCAGTAGGTTTCAACCGCTCCGGCGAATCGTTCGTTAGGGGATTTCAAGCCTTTGATCACCGGCAGGCCGATCCACTCTTCGGCGAACGTCGCATACACACCGAGCATACGTTCCGTTTCCTCGACTGCTTCCTGCTCGGTCGCGTGCGCGGTGTGACCCTCCTGCCAAAGAAATTCCGCCGTTCGGAGGAAAAGGCGTGTTCGCATCTCCCAACGGACGATGTTGCACCACTGATTGATCAGCAGCGGAAGATCGCGCCAAGATTGGATCCAATTCTTGTACGTGTTCCAAATGATGGTCTCGGATGTCGGACGGATGATCAACTCTTCTTCAAGCTTCGCATCCGGATCCACGATGAGGCCTTTGCCATTCGGATCCGCTTTGAGCCGATAGTGCGTCACGACCGCACATTCTTTCGCAAAGCCCTCGGCATGCTCCTCTTCCTTTTCGAGAAACGATTTCGGGACGAATAACGGGAAGTAAGCATTAACGTGGCCCGTCTCCTTGAACATATCGTCGAGCGCCCGCTGCATTTTTTCCCAGATCGCGAACCCATACGGTTTGATAACCATACAGCCCCGAACCGCCGAATTCTCCGCCAGATCGGCGCGCTTTACGATCTCGTTGTACCACTCTGAATAGTTCTCACTTCGTTTTGGCAAAGACTTGCTCATAAACAGTTGACTCCCCTGCGGCGAAAACGAAAATAATAGAGCATAAACGCGGGTCTTACAATTTGCGGATTTCGAGTCGATTCGCTAGTCTTGGATTTTCGGTCCGCTATGAGCGACTTCAAACTGGATTTCCAGGACACAGCAACAGCCTTCGCAGATAAATCCGACGCCGAGCTCAGGGAAAAGTACCGTTTATTTAAAATGCTGAATTCGCCGTTCCTCAATGGCGTGGGTACGCGTGTCGCGAAGTTTGCTCTCGCGCTTGGGCTACCTGTCGAGGGATTGATCAAGAGCACTATCTTCGAACAGTTCTGCGGTGGCGAAACAATTCAGGAATGCGACCCGGTAATTGAACGGCTCGGCGGAGCTGGAATTGGTACGATCCTCGACTACGCCATCGAAGGTCGTTCGACCGAGCAGGATTTCGACAATACGAAGAATGAGATAATAAGAACCATCGAAAGGGCGAAGGACGATACGAATATTCCGTTCGCGGTCTTTAAGGTGACGGGCGTCGCTCCGCTCGGCACACTGGAGAAAATAAGCTGCAAAAAAAAGCTCGACGCAAAAGGGCAGGCGAAATGCGAGAATATTCACGCAAGGGTTAACGAGATCTGCGAAGCCGCCCACACGCTACGTCAGCCGGTTTTTATCGACGCTGAAGAATCGTGGATACAGGATGCGATCGACGATCTCGCGACCGACATGATGGAGAAATACAATCGCACCGACGCGATCGTATATAACACTCTCCAGATGTATCGTACCGATCGCTTACAGTTTCTTAAGGATGCTCGACGGCAGGCGCATTCGGACGGCTACGTGCTCGCGGTCAAGCTTGTTCGCGGAGCCTACATGGAAAAAGAGCGAGAGCGGGCAGACGAAAAGGGAGTCGAATCTCCGATCCACCCGGACAAGAAAGGAACGGATCGGGATTACAACGCCGCCCTCGAATACTGCATCGATCATCTCGACGACTTAGCTTTCGTAGCCGGAACCCATAACGAGCGAAGCACGCAGCTTCTTGCGCAAATGATGCATCAGCGTGGCCTCGCCACGGATCATCCGCAGATCTTCTTCTCGCAGCTATACGGCATGAGCGACAATCTTTCGTACATCCTCGCGAAGTACGGCTATAACGTCTCAAAATATGTTCCGTACGGTCCGGTAAGCGAGGCGATCCCGTATCTGGTTCGCCGAGCGGAAGAGAACTCTGCGGCCGCCGGTCAAGTCAGCAGGGAACTTGATCTGATCGCAAAGGAACTCGAACGCCGGCGTCTAGCGTAAGCCCAGTAATAGCCTTATCGACCTGTCATGGACTTGTTTCTCTTCTGAATCTTTCCACGCCTTGTAACCTTCGAGCTCGCCTTCCGTCACCGGCACATTCCGCAAGCAGGCGACCTGTGTACTTTCGAATGCGTGGTTCGTGAGTGCAACGTGAGTCTTGTCTAGTTGTAGGATCGAGATATTTTCCAGCGCGGCCTCCGCCATTTCTATATCGAGGAAAAAGTCTCTGTAGGCGGCAAGATGCCATACGGTGTCGCCACCGGTTTGCTCTACGTCCAGAACGCGCAGGAGAGCGAAGCCGCTTTCGAGTTGAAAGATGAGGAAGTCGCCCGTTGCAAAACTGTGAATCGGCTCCATATGCTGTCCGTTCATCATAAGTATGGAACCTCGATCGAGGCAACCCAGCTGCGACGAGCGGACCTTTTTCGGTACAATCGAAAGCGATGAACGAATTCTTTGGGGGCCTTCACCCCGTCCACTACCTCCCGATCCTGACAACCATATTCTCGATCTACTTTTTGATCGACATCGGCGGACGATATTTCGTGAAAGGCGGGCGCCACCTTCTGTGGTGGGCGATCGGTGTATTTACATATGGTCTTGGAACCTCTCTAGAGGCATTCATTACTCTCTTTGGCAACACACCGTTCCTCAATAAGGCTTGGTACGTCGCCGGAGCTATACTCGGCGGATATCCGCTGGCGCAGGGCTCTGTCTACCTCCACTTCAGCCGCCGCACTGCCAACACTCTCACGGCGATCTCGCTCCCCTTTATTGTTTTCAGCGCGATAGTTGTTTTCCTTTCTCCCGTCGACTCGACGCTTCTCGAGACATTTCGTCCCAGTGGAGCTTCGCTTCAATGGCAATGGGTCCGATTGCTGACTCCATTCATAAACACTTACTCCGCGATCTTCCTCATCGGCTCGGCATTCTACAGCGCCATCCGCTTCGCGAAGGTCGAGAACGGCCGGAACCGCGCGATCGGAAACGCGCTCATAAGCTTTGGTGCTCTTCTACCGGGAATAGGCGGGGCGATGGCGAAAGCGGGGATGGTCGAGGCTCTTTACGTCGGCGAGTTTATCGGGATCATTCTCATCTACATCGGCTATCGAATATGCCTGATCGATAAACGCATCGAAGAATTAACGTGATAGCAAAATGGATTACAACCAAATGTTACGAGTAGCAGTTGATGAAGCACGCTTCGGTCTGTCCGAAGGCGGTATACCGATCGGCGCGGCATTATTCGACGGGGACGGAAATCTGCTCGGCCGCGGACACAACCGTCGAGTACAGGAAAACGATCCGTCGATTCATGGCGAGACCGACGCCTTTCGAAAGGCGGGCCGACAGCGGAGCTATCGCAACACGATCATGGTAACGACACTGGCTCCGTGCTGGTATTGCAGCGGGCTCGTTCGACAATTCGGTATCGGCAAGGTTGTCGTCGGCGAATCGATCAACTTTCAAGGCGGGATCGACTGGCTGCGGGAAAATGGTGTCGAAGTTATAGATTTGAATTCGGCTGAATGTATCGAGATGCTTGCCGAGTACATCGAGTCGAATCCTGACGTTTGGAATGAAGACATAGGTGAGGACAGTTGAGGGCAGCCTGGGATACGGTTGGTTTCTTTCCGTTTCCTTTCTTCGTCGTATTTCAGATGGCCCCTGAAAGAGACTTAGGGCAACGGGGAATCGACGGCGGGCCTCTCGACCCGTCGCGGTCGTTGCGAACAAGAACCTCAAATGAGAAACTGACTGTTCGCTTTGGAACAGCTGATTCAACCATACGGGTATAACAAATGACTACGAACAAAGAGGCAGTAATAATTAGTGCGGCGCGGACGCCGACAGGGAAATTTCAGGGAGCATTAAAAGGCTTCACAGCACCGGAGCTTGGCGCGATCGCGATCAAAGAAGCGGTCAAACGGGCCGGCGTTGATCCGGCAAAGATTGACGAAGTTATCATGGGTTGCGTGGTACAGGCTGGTATCGGACAGGCTCCCGCAAGACAGGCGGCATTGAAGGCGGGTCTTCCCCCGGAGGTGTCCGCTCTGACGGTAAACATGGTTTGCGGATCGGGTTTACGTGCGGTCGCACTTGCGTCGCAGTCTGTGAAACTAGGTGACGCAGATTTCGTGGTTGCCGGCGGGATGGAATCGATGTCGAACATTCCATATGCCCTGCAGACTGCACGCGACGGTTTCCGAATGGGCAATCAGACGGCTACCGACCTGATGATCCACGACGGCCTATGGTGCCCGTTCGAGAATTGGCATATGGGAAATACCGGAGAGGTTGTCGCTGACAAGCATCAGATCACACGGGAGACTCAGGATCAATACGCCTCCGACTCGCATCGAAAGGCTGCCGAGGCTCAGGCCGCCGGCTACTTCAAAGATGAAATGATTCCGGTCGAGATCCCGCAGAAAAAAGGTGATCCAATAGTTCTCGATTATGACGAACCCGTTCGGCCGGACACGACGATCGAGACGCTTGGCAAACTAAAGCCCGCTTTTAAGAAAGATGGCGGAACGGTGACGGCCGGAAACGCACCGGGTGTAAATGACGGAGCGTCGGCACTGGTAGTTACATCCCGCGAGAAGGCGAGCGAACTTGGCATCGAGCCGCTTGGACGCATCGTGTCGTATGCCGTGTCGGGCATCGAGCCAAAACTTATAATGCTCGCTCCGGTTGAAGGAGTTCGACGAGCGGTTGCGAAGGCAGGATGGTCCCTCGAAGACGTCGAGCTCTTTGAACTCAACGAAGCTTTCTCGGTGCAGGCTCTCGGCGTCATGAAGGAATTAGGAATCAATCCCGACCTCGTCAACGTAAATGGCGGAGCGGTCGCTATGGGCCATGCGATCGGCAATTCAGGCAGCCGCGTGCTGACGACTTTGCTTTACGAAATGAAGCGACGCGGCGCGAAGCGCGGTGTGGCGGGTCTTTGCCTTGGCGGCGGTAATTCCGTCGCGATGGCAGTCGAACGAGGGTAGGACGGACTGGTAGTCCGTCTAGTCCGATGTCTGCAACAAACGGACCATCGGATGCGTAGTTTTCAGTGAGATCCAAGGGGTAATTTCAGGAGGAATTATGACTGCACGAGATCACAACAAACTGCTAAGTATTTTTTATTTCGTTATGGCGGGACTGCAAATCGTCGGTGGCATCTTCATCGCTCTCATCTACGGCATTGTTGGTGGAGCAGCCCTATCCACGGCCCAACGAGAAGAAGATCAGGTTATCGGCGGTGTTTTTCTTGGACTGGCGGTCTTCATCGGTCTGTTGATGCTTCTGCTTGGTGGATTCACCTTGATGACCGGGTTCAAGGTGCGCAAGGAACGACCGATCGGTCGAACCCTCGGGATCATTATCAGCATTCTGGTCCTATTCAGTTTCCCAATTGGAACGGCCCTCGGTATATACGGCCTCTGGTTTTTCTTTGGTGACCTGGGTAAGAATTTCTACGGTGGGATGGCTGGATCTCCGGCACCGCCACCGCCGCCATCACCTAATAGTTGGCAGTAGGTCGTAACTCGGCGGTGGTGTGTCGGGCGGAACTGGCAAATCGGGGCTTCGAGTCATCACTTTATCGACGGTCGTGAACCACCCGCGAAGGCAGGTGGTTCCGCTTTAGGGAGGAACTTCAGCGAATGGCAGAGAGTATTGGTGTAATTGGCGCCGGCACAATGGGTAATGGTATCGCCCAGACGGCCGCGGGGTCTGGATTCGATGTCGTCATGTGCGATGTTGATCAGGCAATGTTGGATCGCGGCGTGCAGAACATAGGAAAGAGTCTCGACCGATTCGTAAAGAAAGAAACGATTACCGAAGTCCAAAAGGGCGACCTGCTCGGCCGAATCAAAACGACCACTTCGCTCGAGGATTTAAATACCTGCTCGCTGATAGTCGAAGCGGCGACCGAGAATTTCGAGGTAAAGAAACAGATCTTTCAGAAACTCGACAAGATCGCCGGAGCAGAAGCGATTCTCTCGTCCAACACTTCGTCGATATCGATCACGAAGATCGCCGCGACAACAGACCGGCCCGAGAAAGTGATCGGCATGCATTTCTTCAATCCGGTCCCGCTGATGAAGCTCGTCGAGGTCATCCGGGGTATCGCAACTTCCGACGAGACCTATTCAACTGTGAAAACGATCGCGGAAAAGCTCGGTAAGGTTCCAGTCGAGTGTAACGATTCACCGGGCTTTGTCTCGAACCGGGTTCTCATGCCGATGATCAACGAGGCTGTTTTCGCTCTTCACGAAGGCGTGGCTACGAAAGAAGCGATCGACGAGATTATGAAGCTCGGGATGAACCATCCGATGGGGCCTTTGGCACTCGCCGACTTTATAGGTCTGGATGTTTGCCTTGCGATCCTCAACGTATTGCACGAAGGGCTCGGCGATCCAAAATATCGGCCGTCTCCACTTCTAAAGAAATATGTTGACGCGGGCTGGCTTGGTCGTAAGAGCGGAAAAGGATTTTACGATTACCAATAGACCGATCATCGTCGCGGAAACACCTCGACTGATAATTCGTCGCTTCGAACCGGCCGATGCCTCGGACCTTTTCCGCATCTATTCGGATGCGGAGACGATGCAATTCCTGGGAAGTCCAGCGGAGTCCGTCGAGGAAGTGCGTTCTAATATCGAAAACCATATACGGTCGTACTACGATCAGTACGGCTTCGGCTTATGGGCCGCGGTCCTAAAAAACGAGAACCGTCTCGTCGGTCGATGCGGCATCTTGTACCAGAACATCGAGGGCCAAACAGATTCGGAACTCGCCTATCTCGTCGATCGAAACTTCTGCGGCCGGGGTCTAGCGACGGAGGCTGCGCTGGCGGTTATCAAGGTCGCCGCCAACGTCAACCACTTCTCGCGGATGGTCGCCGTGATTCACCCAGACAATATCGGATCCATCAACGTTGCCGGGAAATGTGGCTTTGTATTTGAGCGTCACCTTTCGGGCTATAAAGATTTCGGCGACGTCCACCTCTACTCTCGGCAACTGGATAATGCCGGTTGAGCATCTGAAAACAAAATTACTCGCGGTTGCGTAGTAATCCGAAGGAGCTCCTTAAGACAAGCTATGAAAAGAATCTTTGCTGCGACACTGGCAATTGCATTTCTTCTGACCGTCACAACGTTTGCCCAGGTGAAGACGACTCCGCTCGATATCAAAGAGCGGTCTCTCGCAAATGGCATGCGCATAGTCTCAGTCCAGGACAGCTCGAGCCCCACGGTCTCGATCCATGTCTGGTACGACGTCGGAGGAAAGAACGATCCGCCGGGCCGGTCCGGCTTCGCACATATGTTCGAGCACATGATGTTCAAGGCGACGAAGAACATGCCGAACGAGAAGCTCGACCGCCTTACGGAGGATGTCGGCGGATTCAACAACGCATCGACGTGGCCCGATTATACGAACTACTACGAAGTGGTGCCGTCGAACCATCTCGAGCTTCTGCTCTGGGCAGAGGGCGACCGGATGGTGAATCTCAATGTCGATGAAGTTAATTTTGTGTCCGAGAGAAAGGTTGTACAGGAAGAGTATCGGCAGAGCGTGCTCGATCCGCCATATGGCCGATTGTTTTGGTATCTGGATGATCTGACATTTCAAAAACATCCTTATCGTCGAGGGGTGATCGGTGATCTCGATCAGCTTGGGGCGGCAACGCGTGCTGACGCGGAAAAGTTTTACAAAGATTTCTACCGTCCCGATAACGCCGTTCTCGTCGTTGTTGGCGATTTTGAGCAGAAACAGTTCGATGGTTGGGTCGATAAGTATTTCGCCGGGCTTCCAAAACCGGCAAGCAAGATCGCACGTGTCACCGAAGTGGAACCTGAGTGGACAACCGAACGTAGGTTTGAGAAATTTGGCCCGATCGTCCCATTCCCGGCGACCGCGATCGTCTATCGGGCGCCTAAGACAACAAGTCCGGATATCCCGGCGCTCCGTCTCGCAGAATCGATCCTTTCGGGCGGTGAAAGTTCACGGATCTATCAGGCTCTCGTGCGCACGCAACAGATCGCGCAGCAAGCCGATCTCGATCTAGAGCTCAACAGCGAAGGTGGACGCATGTCGTTCGTCGCAATTGGCGCAGAAAAGGGAACTTCACAAAACCTTGAAGCGGCGCTACTTGTCGAACTGAAGAAAATCCAAGATAGCGGTGTGACAGCGAAGGAACTTGAGAAGGCAAAGAATCAACTCGTGGCGGGAGCAATAGCCGCACTTGAAACGAATGACGGTAAAGCTATTGCGATCGAGCGAGCGATCGCATATCAGGGAGACGCTAAGGCGGTCAATAGAGAAGTATCTCGACTGCAGGCCGTGACGGCTGCGGATATCCAGCGAGTAATGAAGCAATATTTCAAGGACAGCAATCGGGTCGTGATCCACTACAACCAAGAGAAAAAGGTCGAGGGAGAGAAATGAAAATGCGAAGTGCGAATTGCGGATTACGGATGTGCTTCCTACTCGCCCTTGTCGTGAGTTCTGAGTCTTGGTCGTTCGCCCAGATACCGGAGCCGGGACCCGCCAGAGCGGTCAACATTCCTGCGGTAAAGGAATCGAAATTAAAAAATGGGCTGACCGTTGCGGTTGTCGAAAAACGCAGTGTGCCGCTCGTTACAGTACAGCTCCTAGTCAAGAACGGAGCCGCATCAGAAGGAATCAAGAAAGCCGGTCTTGCGGATATGACCGTATCGATGCTGACGAAGGGTACGAAGACTCGCACTGCCGAGCAGATCGCTGAAGAGATGGAGTTCCTCGGAGCATCGATCAATTCAGGCGCTGGCTGGAACAGCTCGTCAGTGACGATCGGCGTTACCTCGGATAAATTGGAACAAGCGATGGCCATAATGGCAGACGTCGTTCTGAATCCTGCTTTCACACAGGCTGAGCTCGATCTTCTAAAAGCGCAGACACTCGACGGATTAAAGTACAACCTAACCCAGCCGGCTTATCTCGCGAACTATGCGGCATCGGTTTACACTTTCAGGGAGCATCCCGCGGGCGGAACTGCGGCAAGCATCGAGTCGATGACTAGCGCCGACATCGCCGGATTTCATGGCTTGAGATATGCGCCCCAGGATTCAATTCTCATTTTCTCGGGCGATGTTGATGCGGCACGGGCAAACAGTCTCGCCGCTCGGCTCTTTAACGCCTGGCCTCGTACAAACACGCCGCTCGTAACCAGGGGGTCTGCCACAACCGTTGCGGCAGGTTCCGCAAGAGCAATAGTCCGCCGAATGGTCGTGCTCGATCTTCCCGGAGCAGGGCAAGCATCGGTCAATTACTATACTTCGATAGATTCGGTCCGGCGCTCGGGGAATGAGTACTACGCGACGTCAGTCCTGAATTCGCTTCTGGGTGGCGGTTACTCGTCCCGCCTAAACCAGGAGATCAGGATTAAACGCGGGCTAAGCTATGGAGCTGGAAGCTCATTCGGTTGGCGCGGACAAAACGTAAACTTCAGCACCCGAACCCAAACTAAGAATGAATCCGCCGCGGAGGTAGCAGAACTTGTGATCGCGGAATTGAAGCGGCTGGCAGATAGCGATGCTACCGAGGCCGAAATCAATCCAAGGCGCCTCGTGCTGACGGGCGGTTTCGGGCGA
>JBKJOR010000144.1:0-7647 GCA_046595575.1 Pyrinomonadaceae bacterium
GTCGTTCTTTCCACCCTAGGCTTTATTGTTGGTCGCCTTTGGCGACTCCCCTGCTCGCGAATGTATTTCGTTTACTCCATTCTTCTTGGCATTGCCTTTCTGCTGATGCTGCCCATGTTTGTCTTGCGGCGTGAGAAGTACGCGTCGGGGTTTAGGCAGCGTCTCGGGAATTATCCCGAATTCAGACACGACGGCCGACCGGTAATCTGGTTGCACTGCGTTTCGGTCGGCGAAACGAATGCCGCGCGGCCGTTGGTCGTTCAGCTTCGGAAACAGTTTCCCGATCATCGCCTGGTTATTTCAACGACTACTAAATCCGGCAACGACCACGCACACAGAATATTCGCCGACACGACCGACGCGATCGTCTATTTCCCTTTCGACTTCAAGTTCTCGGTTCGTCGGGCGCTGAATAAATACAAACCGTCACTCATCCTGCTGATGGAAACCGAGATTTGGCCGAGATTTATTCGTGAGGCAAAACTTATCGATGCGAACGTCGCAATCGTAAACGGGCGCCTTTCGGAAAAATCATACCGGCGGTATTCGAAGGTGAGTGGATTCGTCTCGAGGGTGCTCAATAATATCGATCTCGGGCTGATGCAAGGTGCGGCGGATGCGGATCGTATAAATCGGCTTGGATTGGCGCCATCAAAACTTTTTGTTACCGGAAATCTAAAGTTTGAGCAGACTGCCGACGGCAGTTATACCGAGCTCACAAAAGGGTTCAGAACCCGTTTCGGCATCTCGCCTGATATGCCATTGATCATCGCGGCAAGCACGCATGAGCCGGAAGAACGTTATGTCATCGAATCTCTCGAAGGTCAGCTCGGTTATTCATGCCGATTGATGATCGCGCCACGACATCCCGAACGATTTGACATGGTCGAGAAGCTGCTTCGCGAGTCCTCTTTCAGCTTTGTCCGTCGCAGTTCGGAGCCTGCTCCTACCGACAAAACTGCAGATATCATCCTTCTCGATACCATCGGCGAGCTCCGTGCCGCATTCCCCCTCGCCGAGATCGTTTTTGTAGGAGGAAGCCTGATCCCGCATGGTGGGCAGAGTATTCTCGAACCAGCGGCTGAGGCAAAGGCGATCGTAACCGGACCATACACACATAATTTCGACGCGGTCGTGAAGGAGTTTCTCGAGAACAAAGCCATCCGCCAGACCCCCGAGGCTCCGCAGGACTCTCAGGTATCGGAGAGGCTTTATGAAGAATTTGTCGACCTGCTCCACGATCCCGAAAAGCGTATTGAGCTCGGGCAAAACGCCGCGTCAGTGATGGGCCAGACGAATCGCGACGCAACACGAAAGACCATCGAACGGATCCGCGATTTGTTTCCGGAACAATTGATAACTGATAACTGATAGCTGATAACTCCCGTGACCTATCTCTTCTACATTCTCGCCGCTCTCCTGATCTACTTCAGCTACAGATCTTTTCGCGGCGGGATCGACTATCTGAAGTATTTCAAACAGGAACTCGCCAAACCGCTTCCCGAAGAAACTCCGTTCGTCACGATCTTTGCGCCTTGCAAAGGGATTGATCACGGCATGCAGGAAAACTTCGACGCGCTTCTGCAGCAGGATTATCCGGAGTTTGAAGTGGTGTTCATCATCGACGACGCAGACGACCCGGCAGCGGTTGTTATCGAATCGGCGTGGCGCGAGGCGGAGCGACACGTCAAGTTGGTCGTTGCTCCGAAGGCAACCGAATCGAGCCAGAAGGTCGAGAATCTTCGCGAAGGCGTTCTGCACGCGGATGAGCGTTCGAAGGTTTTTGCATTCGTAGATTCAGACGCGCGGCCGTCGCGTGACTGGCTACGTAACCTCGTCGCTCCACTCGCCAACGAGACGGTCGGGGCTGCCACCGGGTATCGCTGGTTTATCTCGGAGCAAGAGACGTTCGCATCGGAGATGCGAAACATGTGGAACGCTTCGATCGCATCGGCGTTGGGGCCAAACCGTTCAACGAACTTTTGCTGGGGCGGCTCAACCGCCATCCGCCGTGACGCGTTCGACCGACTAAACATTCGCGAGCGATGGCACGGCACGGTGTCGGACGATTTTACGGTCACTCGTGCGATCAAAGAAGCTGATTTGGAAATTGTCTTTGTTCCTCGGGCGCTTACCGCCTCGATCGAAAACTCTACCTGGCGAGAGCTATTCGAATTCACGACGCGGCAGATGAAGATAACGCGTGTCTACTTGTCGAAGCTCTGGGTAGCGTCATTCTTAGGTTCGGGATTGTTCACAGTTGTTATGATCGCGGCGCTGCTGATAATGATCCTCAGTTCGAAAAACGATCTTCCGGTCGCAGCGGCGATGTTCACGCTGCTCGCCGTTACGTTTTTCAGCATCGGCAAATCGTGGCTCCGTATGAACGCCGTTCGTCTGGTTCTACCCCAATTTGATGCAAAACTCCGACGGCAATTCCTGCCGCAAATCACCCTCTGGTCCCTCACTCCGGCCTTATTTCTCTTAAACTGCTTCGTTGCCTTCTTCTCGCACCGTATATACTGGCGCGGGACCACTTACGACATGATCTCACTAGAAGAAACAAGGGTGTCGTGATGTCGCACAAGGAGCAAGATTTCACGACTTTGTTTGCAGAAGTGGTATTATTTACTCCACTTGATTCCTTTAGTTGCCACATCCAGGAAAACCGTGCATCTAACCGGCTATATGAAAAACGTACAAAGGGTAGGATTTCTGTCGATGCTTTTGTTCGTTCTTGCGGCATCGCTAAGCGTTTTTGGGCAAACGGCGGCCACGACGGCGACTTTGCAGGGCAAAACCCCGATCATTATCATCCCCGGTTTAACCGGCTCCGACCTGGTGAACAGCAGGACGAAGGAACAAGTCTGGTTCAGGGCTCGACGAGCTAAAGACGACGATCTACGCCTGCCGATCTCGCCGAATCTTTCGCGGAATCGGGACAACCTGATCGTACAGGACATCATTCGTAAAGTTGAATTTTTCAAGGTCCTGCCGGAGATCGAAGTATATGAGCGCTTGATCGACGCACTGCAAACACGCGGCGGCTACAGAGAGGCGAATTGGGCCACAGCCACGCGAAAAGATTCGGAGGATACGTTTTACGTTTTTCCGTACGACTGGCGTCAGGATAATGTCGAGAATGCGCAACTTCTTATTCGCAAGATCGAAACGCTAAAACGTCGGCTAGGAAAGCCGAACCTCAAGTTCAACATCGTCGCACATTCTATGGGCGGCCTCATTGCGCGTTATGCGGCAATGTACGGAAAGGCGGACCTTCCTGCCGGTCCTACACAGCCGACCTGGGCGGGCGGCCGGCATCTCGACAAAATTTTCCTTCTCGGTACGCCGAACGAAGGCTCGGTAATGTCCTTGAACGCGATGCTCAACGGCTTCTCCTACATAGGTGGTGGATTGAATTTGCCGTTCATTCAGGACATTAGCCGGTTTGATGCTTTTACGATTCCGTCGATCTATCAACTGCTGCCGCACGCTGGGTCGCTGCGGGCGTATGACGAAAACCTTAAACCCGTCGCGATCGACATTTATGATCCATCGGAATGGGAAAAATACGGCTGGGCGATCTGGCAGGATGATGATTTCAAAAAGAAATTCGACGCATCGGAGCAAAGGTACGCGCGCCCATTTTTTAATGCCGTACTCGCGCGTGCAAAAAGGTTCCAGGCTGCTCTTGATGCAGGTTCGACACTGCAGACACCACTTTCGTTTTATTTGATTGGCGGAGACTGCAAGGACACGGCTGCCGGACTGATCCTTCTTCGGGATGAAAAGAAGAAGCGGTGGGAGACGCGTTTTAAAGCGGACGGATTCACGAGAACAAATGGACAAAAAGTTAAGGACGATGAAGTAAAGCCTCTTTTGTTTACCATGGGTGACAGCGTCGTCACAAAAAGCTCGCTTGCCGGTGAGACCCGAAATAAAGGCAACGTGACCGTCCTCCCGGTGGCGGGTGAGTTGTATCAATGTGTCGGTCACAATAAGCTGGTCACGAGCACAGAGGTGCAGGACAAGTTATTCGCTTTTTTGAGCGCGACCCCTGTTCCTCCCTCCAAAGTGTCGCCGTAGAATGGCCGCCCGGACCCGAAAAGATGATCAAGAACTTCCTGAGCGATGATGAGCCCGCACCCCAGGTCGAAAGAAAGTCTTCCCGGCCTTACCGCAGAAGCACCGTTCTGAGCTTGTTTGATTCGTCCGAATCTTCGGACCGTGAAGAGACTGCGGAGGATTTCGCCAAGGTTCCCTACGAACCCGAATCGATGGCTGAAACTGTCCGGCAGAGCGGCCTTGCCTGGTCCGCAGGCATTGCGTTCTTTGCGGCCGTTGTATTTATGCTCATCCTGGGTTGGGGTGCCGATGTCCTCTTGGGCACCTCTCCGTGGGGTATAGTGGGCGGTATCCTGATCGGCTCGATCATCGGTTTTGTCCAGTTTTTCCGCCTCAGCTCGCAGATTTTCAAGAAGTAGTTCCTGCCTTTGAACTTTTTACCACTCCTTTGTAGAATTTAAGGTTCGCAATGGGCGATGATTTCGAACCGTCGGCTGACCAACCGGAGAAATTCCGACCGCTATCGCATAAGCGGGTCCTGGTGATAATGGCTGTACTGGGTGTGGTTGGCGGAATTGCGTGCTCGTTATTTGTGTCGCTGCAGTTCGGGATCGGAGTAGTGATCGGGACGGCTCTGGCTTTCGCCAACTATTATTGGCTCAAGAGTTCTTTGCGAAAGATATTTAGTGCGGCTGAATCGGGCGAACGGCCGCGGATGTTAGCTGGAAAGTATTTTCTGCGTTACGTCATACTCGCTGCGGTTGTCGCCGTCATTTACGCATCCGGCTTGGTACCGATCGTTGCGGTGATCATCGGTCTCGGGGGATTCGCATTCGCGGTGGTCATCGAAGGCTTTATTCGGATATTCGTACGAGCGTAGAACAGGCTGTCAGGCTGTTCTGATTGCGACAAGGCAGTAGAAACCGCCTGCCAAACGGGGAAGGAAATTTAAGAATGCTTTTATTTGCCGAAGGCGGTCAACATGTGCCGCTCATAGCCGAGTTCATTAACCACTATTTCGGAGAACCGGTTCATCATTTTCAGATGAACTACACGAAGCCGATTTGGGACAAGTTCTTCTCCAATTTTGGCACAGAGGCCGAAGCAGTGTTTGGTCCATACACGCTCGAGAATGCGATTCCCTGGTACACGATCATGTTCGTGATCGCCTGCTTGCTGACAATCTTTATCGTCTATCTTTTGAAGGGCAAATTGTCAGAGGACGATCCGAAGCAGGGGCAATTGACGCTCGAAGCCGGATTTCTCGCGATCAAGGACATGATCACGAGCATCATCGGGGAGCACGGTTATCGTCACTTACCCGTGGTTGCAACGTTCGGCATACTGATCCTGGTTTCCAACCTGATGGGTCAGTTCCCGATGTTCATGTCGCCGACCGCGTCGGTTAACGTGACGTTCGCGCTCGGCATATCGTCGTTCGTATATTACAACTACGTCGGCATCAGCGAGAACGGCGTGCTCGGACATCTTCGCCACTTTGCGGGACCAAAATTACCGCTGCTGATGATCCCGATCACAGTGCTGATCTTCTTTATCGAGATCATCAGTAACTCCATTCGGCCCCTTACGCTCGGAGTTCGGCTGTTCGCGAATATGTTTGCAGACGAGCAAGTATTTTTGCAGATCACGAACCTCTATCCTCCGGTGACCCAGTTCCTGGTGCCGCTCGGGCTGACACTGCTCGGCTTTTTCGTTGCGTTCGTTCAGGCATTCGTGTTCACGCTGCTGTCGCTGATCTACATCGGCGAAGTTTCGCACGCACCTCACGACGATCATGCGCATGACGAACACGGCGAAACCGCTGCGGTGCACGCATAGAATTGTAGGACGGGCTGTTAGCCTGTCCATGATCGATGGACTAACAGTCCGTCGTACGGCGAATCGTTATTTGAGAATTTGCGATTTATAGAAGCTATGCCCGCACGCAACAGGAGACGCGGACTCCACGGAGTATAAATTCCGCGGCATACCGGAAGCGAGGCGAAATAATAACAGCGAAGCAAGTTTGAAGGGAACGGTTCTCCTGGTAGAAACGTAAGTAAAAATAGACAGGAGATAGATAACATGAACAAAATGAAATACGCATTTTATGCAACACTCGCCTTGGCATTGATGGCGATCCCGGCGATGGCACAGGCTGGTGCGGCTGCCGATAACCAGTTTTCGGTCGACGCTGCAAAAGCGATCGGCGGCGGCATCGGTTTTGGCCTTGCAGCCGGGCTTGCCGGTATCGGACAGGGTCTCGTAGGTTCGCGTGCGGCCGAGGGTGCTGCCCGTAACCCGGGAGCCGCCGGAACTGTCCAGACGCTGATGATCATCGCTCTTGCGTTGATCGAGTCACTGGTGCTTTTTGCTCTAGTGATCGTATTCGTCAAGCTGTAATCGCGATTATTTTATTTAACAATGCGGACGGGGTTATGATGGCCGCGTCCGCATTTTGTTTTGCAACCCAGGAAGTTGTCGTGCGTTCTAAAAAGAGATGATCGGAGAATTCGAAGGAAAGGACCTCGCGGAAAAGTACGAGGTCGGACAGCTAGTTCGGCGAGGTGAGATCGGCGACATCTACCGCGGACGGCATATATTCATGGACCGGCCGGTGACGCTGCGGATCGTTCCGCCAGCGCTCGCCGTCGATAATGAGATCGTAAGGCGCTTTTTCGACGAAGCAAAAACAGCGTCAAAGATGACGCATGCGAATGTCCTGAACGTGATCGACTTCGGTTCTTCTTCGGACGGGATCGTTTACGCAGTTTACGAGGGTGAGAATGGCGAGACGCTTGCTGCGATGCTGCACGACTCAGGCAAGCTATCCGCCTATACCGCCCTCGATATTACTCGACAGGCGGCCGCCGGACTCGCCGTTGTGCACGAGCACGGCCTCGTTCATGGCAACCTTACACCTGAGAGTTTATTAGTCGCGGCACAACCGGGTGAGACCTATCATGCCAAGCTTTTTGGTATCGGTTCTGATGGGCCGATGGCCGCCAGTCGATCCGATGCAGATATCGACGCCGGCGATTTCGCGTACCTCGCACCTGAGCAGTGCTCCGGGGCCGAGGAAGTGGACGCCCGCTCCGACGTTTATTCGCTCGGAATCATTGCGTACGAAATGCTCGCCGGTGAACCGCCTTTTACCGGTCTACGAGCATCGGATGTAATGCTCAAGCACACCGAAGAGGCTCCGCCGCCTTTGTCGTCCTTTCGTCACGATCTGCCGCCGACGATCGAACCTGTACTGTTGAAAGCCTTGGCAAAGGATCCGGAGTTGCGTTACCAGACCGCCGGAGAGTTCGCTGACGAGCTTTCGCGAGCGGCGACCAGTCAACCGGCCCTTGCCGCAGTGGCGACAGCGGCTGTGAACAATATCTGGAAGACCGCGTTCATCGTGCTTGCCGGTATTTCTTTGCTGTCCGTTTTTTTGATCTACGCGACGTCATCCAAGCAAACCGACCCGAGAACAGTCTTGCAGCCGGATGCTAACGGCCAGCCTGTCCAGCCGATCAATCCTGCGACCGGCGCCGAGGAGCAGAATCTTGCCGCGATGCCTGGAATGATGCCCGA
>JBKJOR010000170.1:0-3384 GCA_046595575.1 Pyrinomonadaceae bacterium
CGAGGCTCGTGCCTGCGACTGCGATTGCGCCTGACAACGTCGCCAGCTTTGCAATGAATGAGCGTCTATCCATTCTAAAGAACGATAACTGGCTCATGTTAAAATTTCAATACATCCGCAAAATGATCGAAATATTTCAGGCGAAAACGCAGGTCGAGATCGAAGCAGCGATAACCGTCTTTCGCGAATATGAGGCGTGGCTCGGTCTCGACCTGTGCTTTCAGGGTTTTGAGGATGAGCTAAAGAATCTGCCGGGAAAGTATGCTCCACCTCCGGGACGCCTATATCTCGTCCGGTCCGACGACGAGCTTGCCGGCTGTATTGCGATGCGAAGGCTCGCCGACGGTGTTTGCGAGATGAAGCGTCTCTTTGTGCGGGAAAGTTTTCGAGGATTACAGTTGGGCCGGCTTCTTATCGAACGCTTGATCGATGACGCCCGCGATAAAGGCTACCGGCGAATGCGCCTTGATACATTTCCGCCGAAAATGGGGAAAGCCGTACGCCTGTATGAAGCGTACGGCTTTCGCGAAATCCCGCCCTACTACGACAATCCGAATGAGGACGTTCTCTTTATGGAAAAGGTTCTATAGCTGCATTTCCTCCATCGCCGGTCACTAAAATCTTTTGAGTAGAAGGTTCGCGGTCTTACTGGACGTCAGATTTCCCGAGAAGTCAGGCACACCTTTCTAGTAATTTGTGCCATAGGTCCCACCGTACTCCGTCGGCGGCGGCGGAGCGTTGTTGAAATCCGGACGGTCGAAATATGGGAACACCTGCCGGTAAGCAAACACGTTCGCAGCGTAGATCACGGGTATCGCGATAAAGATGCCGAAACAGAGGGCGATGATCCCAAGTATGGCAACCAGAATCTCGAGTATGATGAGCACGATCAACCCGCCCACGTTACTAAAAGCAGCTTTAAAGCTCGTGATCAATGCGTCGACGACCCCGAGGTTATGCTCGAGAATTAGTGGCACCGCAAACTGCAAGGCAACGCTCCACACGATTCCGATCAAACTCAAAACAATAACGAAGATCAAGATGACGCCGGAGATGCCGGCCATGATATCACCGGTCGACTGATAAAAATTAGCGTCTGCCGCACCTCCTCCTCCTAGAATACGCCGGAGGTCAACCGTGTATTGTGCGACGCTGGCGACGAGGCTCGGCGCGGCCTGTACCAGTCCGGCGACCATCAAAGGCACAAACTTTTCGAAGCCTTTGAACATCATGCCGAAATCGACGGGCTCTCCACGCATGTCCCGCAGGACTATGTAATAAAAGCCACCAAGAACGGGACCGAACAGCAACGTACCGACGACCGGTATGCACCCGATCAAAAGCAGCGTCACAAATCCCACGCCGATGTATAGTCCAAATTTTCCGGTTACGAGAGCCCAGCCGTTACTTACGCAGTCGCCCGCGTTGATCGCTCCGCTTTGATGTTGAATGTTGGTCATTCTGTGAAGTTACCCTTCGAGGATTTTGGGAAGATGATAACCCGACCGGGTTTTTTCCGAAAGCCGCGGCCGCGTCAGTTTTTCAACCCATTCTCTGGGTCACTTCTCTTCGCTGATCGTCTCGCCGTTCTTTCTGACGCGAACCTCGCTTCCGTCATTGTTATCGTAGTCGACCGAGCCCTCATTGACGCCGCTCTTCAGACTGACGTGCCACTGAGTTCGCGCTCCCTTTTGATCAAATGGCGAACTGCTTCGCCGAACGCTCATACTTCCGAGCGAAGCGTTTGGCATACCGACCCGCTCTTTTGCTTTCTCGAAAAAGCGTGCGGCGTTTGCAAAGTCTAGGTCGTTAATCGAAATATTTTCTTCACCCCTCGATCGCATGCGGGGCATTTTTATGAAGCCCGAGCGGCTGATACCGTTGATGTCGTATTTGTAGTCGTCGCTGACCTTCGGATTCTCGGCGTTTGGAACTTTGAACATGAAGTATTTGTCGTAGAAAGTCATTTCGATGATCTCTGTCCTCGAGCCAAGCATGTTTTTGACCATTTCCTGGGCCCTCGCCAACTCGGCCTCGGTCAGCAGTTTGTAATCGGCGGCCTTCGAGGTTCGCGAAAGATCGACGCCCATCAAATTGCCCTTTGGATCAGCGGTTGCTGAAGCAGTCTCTCGTGCACCCTGGATCTCGATGTGCCAGCGCGCATTACCGAGCGCACCGGCCCCACCGTCAGTCAATGCGAACCCGCGCTGAAACGTAAGACGGTATATCTTTCCTCCCTCGAGATCCGCACGTGCCAAGGCGTCTTTGCAAAATTTCGGGATCGCCGAGAAGTCGATCTCGTCGAATGGAAACGAGCTCTTCTCCGCACTATCGACCATGCCGCCGAGCTGCACGGGATTTGGACCGACGACAAATCCTGCCGCGTACTTGTACTCATCGACGTTCTTCGGATTATTTGGATCCTGCGCCTTGACGCGGAATTCGTCTTCGGTGATGAAGACCTCGACGACCTTGAACGGTTTCCCGATCTCTTCCTTGATGGCATTGGCTGCGGTTTGAGCGGCGTCGCCTTCGAAGTACTGCCCTTTCTTCGGCAGCATATTCTTCAGCCCACCGCAGCCTAGTACGACACTCAGCAAAATCCCCAGCGCAGAAATCCCCGAACGGTTTAGCTTCATATTTGTTGTTATCCCGGCGAAGGAATTATACGCATAACCAGCTCGTCAAGGGACGAACGCATTTGGAACGGGTCTATCACCGTTCACACCGAACTGCTGTATCACCGTTCCGGCGGTTGAGCGCTGAACATACCAAGTGGCTTGTGAGGGTCGGAAGACCGCCGTGTCGAACTTTCCATCACCATCGTAATCACCCGGTGTCGGAATGTCAGTACCCATTCCAAACGGAACCGTGTAAAAGCTGTTGTTCTCGCTTCGTAGGATGTACCAGTCTCCCGTTGCCGGTCGCCAGAACGCGACATCGGCTTTCCCGTCGCCTGTGTAATCACCCTGAACGGGTTTATCTGTTCCCGCACCGAATTGCAGCGCCAGCAAACCGGCTGTCGAACGGCTGATCCACCATTCTCCCGGGCCCGGCCTGAAGATGGCAACGTCAGCTTTACCGTCACCGTCGTAATCTGCGGCGACTGGCCGATCTCCCGCTATCCCGAACGAATTTATCCTTGTGCCGCCGCCTGACTGCAGAATGTACCAGGTCGAATTCGAAGGCCTGAAGACAGCTATGTCGCCCTTATTATCACCGTCATAATCGGCGGGCACAGGAATATCTCCAGATGTGCCGAAAGGCAGAGCAAAGAACGAATAATCCTCGCTCCGCAAAACGTACCACTCGCCGGTCGAAGGTCTGAAAAAAGCAACATCGGTCTTTCCGTCACCGGTAAAATCAACCGGAGCGATCCTGTCC
>JBKJOR010000225.1:0-11727 GCA_046595575.1 Pyrinomonadaceae bacterium
CGAGGCTCGGGGACTGGCGCCATACAGGACCGACGGATGATTGCGCGTCTTGCGGACGATGTCGACGATGTAGTTCTGCACTCCGGGTTCCATCCGCATCTGTCGAACCTCAAGACGACATTGTTGGATAGCCGATGCGTCCGGCAGCGGTTGGATATCCATCACATCAAGATGATTTGAATTGAACCCCGCGTCCCAGCGGGCGACGATCTCTTTCTCATCTTCATGTTCGGGATAGTCGATCAGTATCTTCAGAAGAAAGCGGTCGAGCTGGGCCTCGGGCAGAGGATATGTCCCTTCATATTCGATGGGGTTCTCGGTCGCAAGCACGGTGAATATCGGCGAAAGCGGATACCGCTCACCGTCGATCGTCGTCTGCCTTTCCTCCATCGCTTCGAGCAACGCCGCCTGTGTCTTCGGAGGTGTCCGATTGATCTCGTCCGCTAATAGAATGTCGGTGAAGATCGGTCCCTGCCTCAGTGAAAACTGCGACGACTGCATGTTAAAGACATTGGTGCCGGTGATGTCGGACGGCATAAGGTCGGGCGTGAACTGGATGCGGGAAAATTGTGCGCCGAGAATACGCGCCAAGGTTTTCACGGTCAGCGTTTTCGCAGTTCCAGGTACGCCCTCCAGCAGCGCGTGGCCTTCCGCAAAGACCGCAACGAGGATCTGCTCTATAACCTCCTCCTGACCGACTATCGTCTTGCGGAGTTCACTGATTATGTGGGCGACGGTTGATGGTGTGTGATTGAGCATCTTTTGTAAGCATTATCGAGAGCGATTAGCGATCCCCTCCTTGTTCATCCGGCCTTCGGCCTCACCTCCTAACAAGCAAGGGAGCCCCTAATATGAAAAATCGAATAGCGTCTTGGTAGCCAATAGCAGGACCGTCGCCAGAAAGATCCGCCGGAGCCAAAGTTCGTTCATCCGTGCGGCGTAGTGTGCTCCGACGTAGGCCCCTGCGAACATGGCCACAGCCAAAATAATTCCGAGGCGGTAATCTACCAAACCTTGCCACATAAAAACCAGCGTCGCAATTCCGGATGAAAAAACGTTGATAAGCTTCGTCGCCGCTATCGATCCCGAGAACGTCATCCCCGCAAATGCGACAAGGGCGGCAGTCAGGATCGTGACATATCCGCCGCTGTACAATCCGCCGTAGATCGCGAGAAGAAAAGCGATCACTAACGTCGCGGGATTTATCGTTAGAGAACCACGAGCCGCCGGCCGAACCTCGTCCGGGGTTTCGTCGACCGTAATCGTTTCCTGCTTTCGCGGATTAACAAGCGTGAAGATCACGATCACGATCATCGCGATCGAGACGATGACCTTCACGGCCTCGTTGGTGATCAAACCTACGAGCACCGCACCGATAGCCGACCCGATCACCGTCACGGCCAGGATCGGGGATAACCGTCGGACATCGAGGCTTCCCTGCTTGACGAACGGGATCGTACCGCCGATCGCCATGAATGTAAGTCCGAACATATTGGTCGCGATGGCCACCTTTTCATCCACGCCGAACTGAAACATCACTGGCACCGTGACGAGCGAATTACTGCCGGTAACGACTCCCACGATGCTGGTTAGGAAAAAGAGTACGGTGAGGAGAATGAGGTTTGAAAGCGACATCAAAACTATAGGCCCCTGCGTACGGTTCGTTTTAGACCAAGCTCGACTTCAAGCTTCCGAATCTTTTCGATCAGTGTGACGGTTTGTTTCTTGCCGACAGGTTCGCCGCGAATGATATCTTCGCAGTCGAACATCAGGCCTTCGATCTCGATCGCGCCGCGCCCGGTCCGCTGGCTTATGCGTTCGGCGATCTCCCTACGATTGGCAACGGTATTATCGAGTCCGAGCAAGCCGCAGACACGACGTCGGAAATCTGTGTAAATATTTTCTATCGCAAGATCGTATGCCCGGGTTCGCTGCTGGAGCTGTGCCATTGCGGATACGTACTCAAGTTTTGAAAGCCGGCTCGGGTCGGCCTCGGGGATGGGACGCGCGAAGCGCCGGCTCTGTGAAACGAAAACCAGGGCGGCCAGCAGTCCTAACTGCAGAAATATCGCTAGCACGGGTGTGCCCTCAAAGTATTGAAAGAGGCGATTGTTATTGCTTCCGAAACCGTGGTGATATTCGTCAAAAGCGATCGTGCCGTCCCGCGATGTTACTAGATTGATCGCCAGCCGCGAGTTATCGACGAGATTGATGCCGGCGTTAGAAACTAGGTAAGGATCGGACAAGGCGATCACCCTCCCTTGCGCGAATGGCGATTCGACCAGGAGATGTCCCCGCGATCCAGTGAGGTGCGCGAGAGGTGCCTCGAGCCTAGAGGTCTGTTCGATCTCGACAGTCGAGCGTTCGACATCGATCTCGTCGGGCTCGGTCTGGAGATGGGGATCCTTCGCAGTCTGATTGAACGGCGGTGGCGACTGGCTACCCGAGGAAAGATCGTAAGGAGTAGCTGACGCCGTTTCTACGGGCGCGACGACATCCTTGAACCTCTCCAATTCGATCACTGCGGCGAAGCGTGACGGCTGGACTGCATTGACGCCGTTAGCGAATTGAGAAGGGACATTAGGCTTCACCGCCGGAGTCTCGGAGGTCATCTGTTTTTGATCGGAAGCGTCGACGGTGTCGAGGTCCGGGTCAGCATGCTCAGGAGTCGAGATCTGCCACTGCGAGGTCGTCATGAAAAGCTCGGGCGAGGGATCGCGGTCGATCAGAATGAGGGTGCCGCCGTCTGCGACCCACTGCATTAGTTCCGTGTTCTCAGTCTCGGTCAACTCACGCCGCAGCGGTCCTATCATAACGAACACGGCCGGTGTGTTCCGAGTGTCCGACCCAATGGTTTCAACCGACGACTGCCAGCGGCTCACCGGCCGTCCGGTTTCTACGAGAAGCGAGTAAAACGCCTGGGTACCAGTCGTGCCGGAATTAAATGTCGAGCGATTAGGCGCAAATTCAGTATCCGGCACCTTTTCTTTTTGAACGTACGTCGCCGCGTTCAGGCCGACCAATACAACGAGCAGCAAGCTCAATACTATAAAAATTAGAAGGTTCTGGTTCATCGCGAAATCGGTTTATATGTTTCTGATCGCCTGATCGTACTCGTCGCGAAAACGCGTCCAGTCCTGTTCGGCCGATTCCTCAAATCCGTACCAGTGTCGCTCAAACGTTTCGGTCACAGCTTTCATGCGCGGATGTAGTTCGCGTCGCGCCCGGACGTCGCGAAGGTAGTCGCGGTTCGTCTTATGCCGTGCCAATCCGATTACTTTTCGATCGCTCAGATCGCAAAGCAGCGCAATATAACCCTTGCGGATCGCCCCCCGCAGGTTTCCCTCGCGGGCCAGCCGGTCGGCCTCGCGGAAAAGATCGGACGCGGTCTCGTTCTCAGCGATATGCTCGCCCAGAATTACGCGGCTCTTCTTTTTCGTCTTGGACGTTCGCTTAAGATTCGGAAACAGCATCGGAGCAACCTTGAAGATCAGAAACCCAAGCACTACGGCTAAGCCGATATAGAGCAAGATCCGCATTACATAGACGAAGGACTCCATCCCCGAGAAACCTCCACCAGGAACCTGCGGTTTCGGCCAGAGATTGGCCAGCCACTCGAGGATCTCGCGAAGCCAACTTTGAAAGACGCTTTCGCCGGCCTGCTGCACTTTTTGATATTCTTCTCGCCGCAGAATCTCGGCGAGCTTTTGTTTATCTTCGTCTTTCGTCCGGCCGTCATCGCTGATCCGGTCGAGCTCGTTGAGTTTGAAGGAGACGGCCGACAAATATTCCCGGATCGAGCTTATGATGGGCACCCGCTTTTTCAAGTCCGCCTCTTGCTCGACCGCGGTTGCCTTTTCGAGCAGCCATGAGTTAGACACTTCTACCGTTCCGCCCGACCACTCAACGTTCTCGGACGCCGGGAATTCGCGCCGGATCTGTTCGACGAGCAAACGCCATTCTCCGTCCTCTATCGAGGTGGACTGCTCGACCTCGGCCGCCGTTGCGGCAACTTCATCGACTCGTCGTTTAAAATCGTCGAGGGTAACGCAGAAGATCACGGCGGGAAGGCAGAGCACGACGATACCAGCCGCAGCTACCCAGGAGAATTCCTTGACGATGTTCCAAAAACAAATCATTTCAGGTTGAGAGTGGTAAGCGAGGATCTGCGTTCCGGCGGCGGTTCGGCGGTCCGATGCGCCGCCAAAGCGGGTTGGAGCGGATTGACGTAGCTGTGCGGGACGGATGGGATCTCGCCGAGCCGGCGTGCAGCCATTAGCTCGATGTCATAGCCCTCATGCCGGACGCGCTCGTCGACGTAGAGAAGGCAAAGACCGACCATCCACACCGGTGCCAGGATGATCAGGCTCGCCTGCCACACGAGCTGGGAGGCTATTTCGTACCACGCCGGAGCTAGATCGGATGCGAACGAGAATACCTCCACTCCCTGAGACCAAGCATAGAACGTGAGCGGCACGTACAGCAGCGCGAGAGCGGAATACGTGGCGACGATGGAAAAAATAAATAGTGCGGCCAGGCGTCGAACGTTTCCGCTCGCAAGCCCGGCGCTCCGCGCGATCGATGAGAACACGGTCTGGCCCTCGACGAGCATTATCTGGGGGATGTATGCAAAGCGAGATGCGATGAGAAAAAATAGCCAGATCGTCCCGCCCATGACAGCAATTCCCAGAACGACGCTGACAAGTGCCGCGAGGGGCGGGATAAGTTGCAACGCGGCGATCGCGAGCAGGATCAGGACCATCCCAATCGTCAGACCGATGTAAAAGACGACAAATCCGACGGTGCCGAGGACTACCGTTATGATCGTCGAGGCGACCAGCAAAGCTCCGAGACGCTTCCAGGTATTCGCGTAGGTTTCGCGAAATGTTACGGGCTCGAGAAATAAGAGATGACGAACAAAATTGCGCGAAGCACCTCCCATTACCGACAGCATTGCGACGGCTTGTGTAAACCAGATAACGAGCGTACCGAGCCAGACGAAAATATAATAGAAGGTAAGATCGACAGCATCGCTCGAAGCACTAAGCGTAAAAAGCGATCGGGCGAGAAACGTCCAGCCGACGGAAATGATCGTGCCGACAATTATGGGCGGCGCGGCGATCATTACGAACGTCGCGAAATTGCCGCGATAAAATCTTACGGCACGATCGATGAGATCGCCTGGACCTAGTGGGACAAGAGAGAGTTGTGCGTTAAGGGAAGCGTTCTCCGGCATCGAAGACAATTCAACAACAGTTAAAAAAAAAGCCCGCGACGGGCGGGCCGCGGATCGCGATTGCCGATTAATCAATAGGCGTCGACTTTAAAATCTTTATCGTCGATTGGCTGGTTGAAGTCGAACCTCTGGAGCGCCATTACCCACTCGTACGATGTGGTGCCGTTGCCGGACAGTATTTCCAGCGACACTTTGTAGGTATGCGGCAAATTTAGCTTGTTCTCCTCGGCGAAATCGGCAAACTCCTCAACCATCTTGTATCTTGTTTCGCTCTGTCCGGCCGAGGTGTCGACAGTTGCTCCTTGCTTTGCGGCGATTATTCGTTTGTATTCGGTACGGACGTGTTGATATGTATCGGCATTGAAAAATAAAGTAATATCCAGCTCCGACCCCTTCCTTGGCGAATAGTCCACGGCGTGAAGCCTCTTGCCGTCGATCTTTTTCGCACCTGCGTACTTGACCTTGCCAACTGCCGGGTCGAAATTCAGGAGGGCCCAGGAATTCGAAAGCACTCCGCTCATGATTCCCAATTTGAAACTGTTCTCGTTGGTGCGAAGAAAACTCCCGAGATTGCTCCGAGTACCCGGACGGACGAAGCCGACGGTAAAGTCGTTGCCATCGTATCCCATTTTCTCAAACGGATAGTCGGTGTTGTTAAATTTCATCGCAACCATGTATCTTGGGCCTTTTGACGCCAATACGGATATACCTTCGGCTATGCCGCCTCCGCGACCGTGGAATATCGCTTTCGCCGTGCCTATTGCGGTAATCGATTTGACTGAAGCCCGGGCCTCAGCAGTTCCTATCGACTTAAGATGGTTCGCAATGATAGTCTCGGCGGTCGGTTTATCGTCCTTTTGAGCGGGGACGGTAACGAAGGCGAGAAGCAAGATAAGGGTATAGATGATCGGGTATCTGACCCTGTTTTCTAAAGGCATATTATGAATCTCCGTGGGCAAAAGTGTCGACGTGCGTTTAGCACGCGCCCAATCGTCACTGATTGGTAAAAATGAACCGGCTTCTATTGTACTTTTAACTGGTTAGAGAGAAAAGCTTTTTGCGGTACCTGCACTGGTTAAATAAAAAAAGGTGCCTCCCGGAGAAAGCACCTTCAAAGTCAAAAAAGCGTCAGTGATCAAAATTCGAAACGCACGGCGAACTGCATGATGCGCGGGCTGAAAGTGCTCGTCGGCGCGATCTCACCAAAGGTGGTCGAATCGACGTCGAAGATCGCACTGTTGTCCGCGATAAAAAAGTTCGTGTGATTAAGAACGTTGAAGGCTTCTGCTCGAAGCTGCAAACGCATTCTTTCGTTTAACGCAATATTCTTTATCAGTCCTGCATCCCAGTTGATGTACCACGGACCGTTAAAGAAGTTGCGCGGCAGGTTGCCAGTTTGACCCGGCTGTGCGCGGAAGAACACCTGTCCAGGAAATCCTGCACCGGGACTTGCTTCCAGGTTGCTATTCGTTGCTGAGCCGTCAGGACCGATAACGGACGGGTTAATGAAGTAGATCTTTCCATTAACCTTGAAAATTCCGATGAGGTCCTTGATCTCAGCCGAAGTCAGATTCGAAAACGCAGTCTGGCGTCCGGAACGTCCAACACGGTTCAAGGTTCCATTTACGTCTTTGATCGACAAAGGAGCACCCGAACTGACATTGACGATCGACGTCACCTGCCAACCACCAAAGATCGCGTTCACAAGTCCGCCCGAGTTCAGGAATTTCTTCCCTTTACCGAACGGTAGTTCGTAGTTCGCGTTGGCGTTGATCGTGTGTGTACGGTCATAGTCCGCACGACCGTTCTCAACCGCGAGCTGGTTATTATCCAGATACGGGTCAAACCGAGCCTGGCCATCACTCTGAACGTCCGTCAAGATCTTTTGGAACGTGTAGTTCGCCTGGAACGACAAACCGTTCGTGAAGCGTCGGCGTATCTCTGCCTGAAGTGAGTTGTAGCGATATTTACCACCGTTGATAACCACGTCTGCCGGACCGGCAAAGGTATTAGCCAAAAACGGGACGGTACCATCAAGGCCGTTGGTGAGGTAAAGGATCGCTAGATCCGCTGCGTTACCCTGAGCGATCGGTCCTGTAATCGCAGTATTGGTCAGCAAGCCGCCGAAGGGCAAGGAGTTGAAAACCGGCAAGGTCGTAGATTGTCCCGGGAGCCCTTGCGAGCCGGTTGCGTCCGCGCAAAGAGCGAGCGGCTGATTCAAACTCGCTTGCAGGATCCGACAATTATTTCGAGCCGTGATGAAGTCATTCAAGAATCCTCCAGCACGGATATTCACCTGATTGTAGTCGACACCGCGGACCAGGCTATTGCTTCGCCCACCGACATATCGAACTTCAATCGCAGTATCCCAACCGATCTCACGAGTGATCCCGAAGTTATATTCCATGTTCTGCTGTGTTTGCAGATTAGGATCGATCGCAAAAACTGTGTTGAAGAAGTTGCCGGCCCTGGCATTACCCGTGGCAAAGCTGATCGGGGTGATAATCGCCGGCGGTGCCGGAAATGCCGGAAGACTGCTAAACCGTGCGTTAACATTTTGCGCGTTATTTGCACGCAAAGTGGAATTCAAGCCCGCATTACCTGCAGCTGCGTTATCAGCCGAACGTATGTACTCATCGTTGATATAGGCGAGTCGGAATCCGCCACGGATGACAGTTTGGCCATCCCGTCCCACAAGTCCGCCAAGCATTCCGCCGAGCTTACGAGGCGCATACGCAAAACTTACGTTCGGTCCAAAGTTGTTATAGTCAGGTTTGAAGAATGCACCCGGCTTGCCCGCATTCGTGCCCAGAAGAACATACTGTCCTGTCGGGTCTAATACGGCCGCCCGGACTTCCTCAATCGTGTCAGCACCGCGAAGGTCCGGTTCCAGATATACCTGGTCCGGGTTGCGCAGCGGCGTAAAGTGGTCCCAACGCAGTCCAAGATTGAGCGTAAGTTCTGATGAGAGCCTCCACTGATCGGCAAGATACAGGCCGATGGTTTCGTACTCAAGCTTCTGACGAGAAGGAGCTCCGATGACAGCGCCGGTTCCGGGTCCCGTAAAGTTCGCAGCTACCGTTCCCGAGCCGACGATGCCGCCGAGCAAGTATCGAAGGTTATCCGCCAGGGCACGGTCTGTAGCCGAAATACCACCTGGGAAGAGGGTCGCGGTTAGACGCGGTGTAAGTGTGTTCCCTGTGGTCGTAATGTTGTAGATCGGAACAGCGTTGAAATTGACTTGCGACGTAATTCGCTGGGCATTAAAATCGGCTCCGAAACGGAAAGCATGGTTTCCCACGACATAAGACGCATTATCCTGGAATGAGTACTGACCAGTGTCGCGTCCCTGTTTCTGGAAACTCGGTTCCGCTGAGCTCAAACCAAGGGGCAAGCCGCCGATCAGGTAGTTTGTCGGAAAGCTATCCGCCTGGTTAAAGAAGGGCTTACTTCGATTAAATGCTCCGCGGACCTCGTTTGTAAAATTCGAGCCGAGTGTTGCGTTGTAGCTCAAAAGATAGAAGTCTGTCGGTCCACCCTGAGTTCCGAAGGGAACCTTGTCGAAACCGCCGCCATCGGTCTGGCGGTCGTCTTTGTTATCGTTGTATTTATAGACAAAATAAACATTGTTCCGATCGTTCAGATCAACGTCGAAGCGGCCTGTAAATCCGTTACGCGTATCGTTATCGTTTTGATTGAAGACGAACGACTGCGTTACTGGACCCGCGGTGCCGGGGTTCTGAAAAATCCCGTTTCCAGCCGTCGGCGTCAAAGACAGGAACCTCGACTGGATCACGGGATCAACTCCGAGCACGCCACCCTGCGATGCCGGAATCGGTCCGGTTAAACCAGCTCCCGTCAATACGTTGACAGTTCGCAACACACCGCCCGTGTCACGATAGGAGAACGTACCGTCGCGAAACGGTGCCAACAGAACCCGGCGAGTCAGCTGCGCCGTCTGGCGGAGCAAGAATCTCTCATACGATGCAAAGAAAAAGGCCTTGTCTTTGTGCCATGACGGGGTGCCTTCACCAAAGCCCGGGATCCATGCTGGGCCCGAGATCTTACCGCCGAACTGATTTCGGTTGAGGAACGCACGCGACGTGTTGGAAGCATTGCCTCCAAAGCTGTTCGCAGCAAATTCCGAGTTTCTGTTGTACTCGAAGAGTGCTCCATGGAATTCACGGCCTCCGCGAGGCGTGACGAGCAGGACCTGGGTTGAACCGCCGCCGCCGAAGTTAGCACCGGCATTCTGCGTTATAACCGCAAACTCACCCGTGTCGTCAACGGTAGGACGATCCTGAACAAAGCCCCCTGTACGAATGAAATTGTCTTGAACGTTGATACCGTCGCGTGTGTAGTTGGCCGAAGACGAACGCTGTCCGTTGATCGAGTTACTCGTCGCGTTCACACCGGCTTGCAGATTGAGAAGGGCGAGCGGGTTGCGGCCGTTGATCGGTAATTCCAAAACCTGGCGGGGACTTATCGTTGTGCTTAGCTCTGCGTTACTCGAGTTCGTAAGGTCCACCCCTGCCTGGACTGTAACCTCAACCTCGACAGAACCGATTTCCAGCACAGGTTTAAGGCTGTACTCGCGATTGGCGTCGATTTTAACGTCGGTTGCGACAAAGGTCTTGAACCCTGGCTGCGAGATCCGAACCGTATATACGCCGAAACTCAGCTGTGCGAACTGAAAGCCTCCGTCGCTGTCGGCGATAGCTGTAAGTTCACGGTTCGTCTGGGTGTCAGTCACCGTAACGGTTGCCCCAGGCAACAGCCCGTCCGGTCCTGAAACCGTGCCGATCAGTCGACCCGTAGTTGTTTGCGCAGATATGACCATGCACGCGAACGTCATGAGCATAAATGCACCTATAACTCTTTTCATATTCTCCTCCTAAAGATTTACATTCACTAAAATTAATGCAGAAGCAAAATGAGGGTCATTCCGCCTAGTTGATCCGGCTGTATAAATATCTTTGTGCCGTAAATACCGGATCTAGAACCACTCGTCTGTACATTGAAGAGTCTAAAGATGATAGTTCCATCGCCGAAGTTTGCAATCGTTATGCCACTGGGCGGGTTGGTTTTGTTTAAATACTAAACGGTTGAAATCACAGGAGCATGCCCTTCGGACCGGGCCTTCGACCAGCCGCTCGACCACTAAATGAAAGGGTTTCGAAGGATTTTTTTGAATATTACTTCATTTATTTGGATGCAGGTTCGTGAGGCTTAAACACGGAGAGAAATGTTGTAACTCTTGATCTTCGAGTTGAGGGTCGTCGCGTTGAGGCCGAGTAGACGGGCGGCCCGCGACTGGTGTCCGCCGGTCTGATCGAGAGCACGGCGGATAAGGTCGATCTCGAACCGTTTCACCTCGTCGTAGAAGTTCACTCCGCGCCCGATGTCGATGCCCGATGAGGTTCCTTCGGCTTTCCGCATCAGCTCAAACGCCAGACCAGGATCACGGACTTCCGGCCTCAGACATTCGACCGTGATCTCATCCGTTGCGGCGATGACCACCGCACGCTCGATTATATTCTCGAGCTCGCGAACATTTCCGGGGAAGTGATAGTTCTCAAGCAGAGAGAGAACCTCCGGCGAAAGAGATTCGGTGATCGTCCGAAGATTCTCGTCGTTGTATTTTCGGATGAAGTGCTGTGTAAGCTGGAGAATATCTTCGGATCGTTGCCGAAGCGGCGGCAGCTCGATCGGCACAACCGACAATCGGTAATAAAGATCCTCTCGAAACGCTCCGTTCTTGACTGCTTCCTTGAGATCTACGTTGGTTGCCGCGATGATGCGGACATCGACTTTTGCAGGCGTCGTATCGCCCAGCGGTGTGAACTCACGTTCCTGGATCACTCGTAATAGCCTGACCTGTGTTTCCGGCCGAAGATCACCGATCTCGTCGAGAAAGATCGAGCCGGTATCGGCGACCTCAAACAGTCCCTTCTTCGCCGCGACGGCACCGGTGAACGCACCTTTCGTGTGACCGAACAGCTCGGACTCGAGGAGTTCCGACGGAATGTTGGAACAATTAACGACGACGAAAGGAAAATCGGCTCGAGGACTTGCCTCATGGATCGCCTTCGCCATCAGCTCTTTTCCGGTTCCGCTTTCTCCGGTGATCAAAACCGTAGAGCGTGCCGGGGCGACGCGTTCAACGAGACGGAAGATCTCTTCCATCTTTTCCGACCGACCGATGATCGCGTCGCGGCTGACTGACCGCGTCATTACCTGCCGAAGCGTCTGACGCTCCTCTTCCTTTCGGCGCTTCTTGATTCCCTTGGCGACGAACGCGAGGATCTGTTCGTTTTGGAACGGTTTGCGAATAACACCGTTCGCTCCCTTTTCCCACGCAGAGATCGCCGTGTCGAAGGTCGCGTAAGCCGTGATCATCAGGATCACCGCCTCAGGATCAACTTTTATAAGAGATTCGAGCGCCGTGAGCCCGCCCATTCCGGGCATCGAGACGTCCATCAAAACGACGT
>JBKJOR010000305.1:0-4917 GCA_046595575.1 Pyrinomonadaceae bacterium
CGCGCCAAAAGTAAGAACAAAAGGTATGACCCGCTTTAACAGTCCGGTGTAAAACATAAAAACCTCACCTCTTGAGAACTACAAATAACAATACGGCTAATTTTCGTTTTCGGTTTCAATCCAGTCGCCGCATGTTTGATATTAACTCTTTTGTCGCGACCCGGAAAGTTTTCCAGCGAACAAAATGCAAATCGTGTCCTGCCGACAGGTTCAAGGGAATACGATCGACCGGCAAACGCCGTCTATTAGGTAGATGCACGTTTTTGCCTTTCGGTTCCTTATCCAATATTCTTCTCGAAATGATCGGATTCCTGTCGGGCAAAATTCTCGAAAAAGAGGCGAATACCGTGCTGGTCGACGTCGCGGGTGTCGGTTACGAGGTGACGATACCGCTTTCGACGTTCTACGAGCTCGGCGAGATCGGCACCGACGTATCTCTGAGGATATTCACTCACGTCCGCGAAGACGCCTTACAGCTCTTTGGCTTCAAGACGATCCGTGAGCGCGATCTCTATCTGAAACTGATCTCGGTACAGGGGATCGGGGCGAAATCCGGCATCACAATGCTGTCTGGAATGAGCGCGGACGAGATCGTCTCGGCCATCCGGACCAACAATTTGGTCAGGCTAACCTCGATCCCGGGCGTCGGCAAGAAAACTGCGGAACGAATGGTCGTTGAGCTGCGGGATAAGATCGCCGAGCTTTCCCTCGGAGCCGCCGCAGGCGGTACATCGAACGCCGCCGACGGAGATGGTCCGGATTCTGTCTTCGATGACGCCCTCTCGGCCCTCGTCAACCTCGGCTATCAGCGAAATGCTGCGGAAAAGGCACTGCAGGAATCGGCCAAAGAGGGCTCTGGACAGACGGTACAAAAGCTCTTGCGCAGCTCATTGCAGAAATTAGCGAAGTAGTCTCAGAACTCCCCTCCTTGTTTAGGACGGTGCCTGAGCGTGAGCGAGGTGGGGTGGTTCTTGTCAGAACCGGGAGCGGTAGCGACTGGGTCACCCGGGTGTTTCGAGACAGCTAGGGGAAACCCAGTCGCTACCGCTCCCGGTTCTGACTCTCATCCCCGTCAGCCGAAGCGGCTGCCACCCCTCCTAAACAAGGATGGGAGTTCTTTCTTCGAATGCTCAAGCTCATCGACCAATTTAGAGCTGACCTTTCGCTCCTCGACCGGAAAGCGATCTTCGCACTCGTTTACACCGCGGCCGGATTAACCGCCATCTTTTATCTAAAAGATCCGAACGTGCCGTTACAGCTTCTCGAGGAATCGGGATTCGACAAGGTTGGCGAATACATTGCGCACCCAGCAGCAAACAACCTGCCGGCTCTTGCCTGGTGGGTCGCGGTCGTAACGCTTTTCTATTTCGTGATCCCTGCTATTTCGATTAAGTATTTCTACCGGGAAAGCTTGGCCGACTACGGACTTGCGTTTCGCATAGAGCCGGGGTTCGCCAAGTTGTTCCTTAGCGTGCTCGGAGTTATGCTGCCGGTCGTTTACCTGATGTCGCTGACGGACAGCTTCACCGCGAAATATCCGTTCATGCAGATCTACGATGGCGAGCCTTACCTCGGTTCGACGCTGCTAGTTTGGGAGTTGATATACATTGTGCAGTTCTTCGGCCTCGAGTTTTTCTTTCGCGGCTTTCTTGTGCACAGTTTAAGACCGGCTCTTGGGATTTATTCCATCTTCGCGATGACCGTACCGTATTGCATGATCCATTTTGGCAAACCACCGACCGAGACATTCGCCGCGATCGCCGCCGGTGTATTTCTCGGGTGGCTCAGCTACCGTAATGGAAATATCTGGATGGGCCTGCTGCTCCACGCGGCGGTTGCGTTTTCGATGGACGTGCTCGCCTTGTACAATAAGGGCCTGTTGTTCTAAATCTTTGCGAACTTGGCGAGCTTTGCGTGAGAAAAGACTTTTCACGCAAAGCTCGCGAAGTTCGCAAAGGTAGGAAAGCCGGAAGAAGCTGTGACAATTACCGCCGAAATGGATATTAGGGACGAATCGCTGTCACCCGAGGAATCTAAGCTCGAGGCCACGCTGCGCCCCGGTGCGCTCGCCGAATACATCGGTCAGAAAAAGGTAAAGGACAATCTGCGGATTTTCATGACCGCGGCATTGCGGCGGCGCGAGGCTCTCGATCACATCCTGCTCACCGGTCCGCCGGGGGTCGGGAAAACCACGCTTTCAAATATCGTTGCGAACGAGATGGGCTCGGCATTGAAATCAACGGCCGGCCCGATAATCGAGAAAGCCGGCGATCTCGCAGCAATCCTTACCAACCTTGAAGAAGGGGACGTGCTTTTCATCGACGAGATCCACCGGCTCAACCCCGCGATCGAAGAGATCCTTTACCCGGCGATGGAGGATTACAATCTCGACATAATGATCGGCCAGGGCACGGCAGCGCGTTCGATCAAACTAGAACTGCCAAAGTTCACGCTGGTCGGGGCGACGACACGACCCGGTTTGATCACGGCGCCGCTACGTGGACGTTTCGGGATAATTTTTCATCTCGACTTCTATGACTTCGACGATCTGCAAAAGATCGTGGATCGTTCGGCCGGCATTCTGAATATCGAGATCGACGAGACCGGTTCGCGAGAGATCGCCCGGCGTTCGCGCGGCACTCCGCGTATCGCAAACAGATTGCTCCGGCGGGTTCGCGATTACGCCGAGGTCGACCACGATGGACGTATTACGGCTCATGTCGCACAAGACGCCCTCGACAGGATGGAGGTCGATACTTTTGGCCTCGACGAAATGGACCGAAAGTTTCTGATGACGATCATCGACAAGTTCGATGGTGGCCCTGTTGGTCTGGGAACACTCGCGGCTTCGCTGCACGAAGAGAAAGATTCGATCGAAGAAATGATCGAACCTTACCTGCTCCAGATCGGCTTCCTCAACCGCACACCCCGCGGTCGCATGGCGACGCGTCTCGCATACGAACATTTCGGACTGGCCCCGCCGGCACGGGCCGGTGATACCCCAACGCTGCCCGGAATAATTTAAATCCATCCCTCCTAGGACAGGAGGGGAGTAAAGAAGAATTCACCACCCCGTCAGCCGAAGCGGCTGCCACCCCTCCTAGGACAGGAGGGGAATCAAGCAACTCCCCTCCTGTCTTAGGAGGGGTGGCCGAGGCTTTGTGAGGCCGGGGTGGTGCTCTTCCATGTTGCCCCTCCGAAACAAGCCGGTCCAGCGATCTGCTTTGTACCCGACCGCGCCTTAGGCGATAATCTAAACATTATGAAAAAGGGAATCTTTGCTTGCTCGGTACTGCTCACATTCGCCTTCTCGGCTTTCACTCAAAACAAAATCGAAGGCTACAACATTCTTGTCGAGGTTCCGACCAATCACAGAACTCCCACTTGTGCCGTGCGCTATGTGCCGCCGACGACGGTGATCACTGTGACCGATCTCAATCCGTCAACACCAATGAAGCTCACGTCATGCGAGGGCTCCGACTCGAGTTTTAGCCAGAGTTCGGCAAGTAACGCAACGATGCGTGCGAGTCCGACAAACTATAAATGGTGCTTTCGGGGCGAAGACGAACGCTATCGGGTTACCCTGGCGATCCCCGGCCGAGCACCGGTGGTCTATGATTGGTTCGCGAGTAAAGACGATCGCCAGAGTGGCTTCTTCAATATCCGCGACTTCGGTGCCGCGGGCGACGGACGGACTGACGACACTAACGCATTTCGCAGCGCGATGGCGGTGATCGCGTCGAACAACGGTGGCATCCTTACCATTCCCGACGGCGAATACATCATCAGCGCGCCGATAGCCCTCCCGTCGGGAATCACTATTCGCGGGACAAATGGACTGCACTCGATGGCGTCAACCAGCGACGTCGCGCGAAAAAATCCGACCCGCATTACACTTACAGGCACTAAGAAACCGCTTTTTCAAATCGGCGAGTGCGTCGAACAGGTGACGATCGCAGATATCGAGCTGTACGCTCAGTCTAACGACGGAACGAGCGGTATCGAGGCGGTTGGTGCCTACACGTCCTCGCAGAGCCTGAGCATCGATCGCGTCGCATTTCACAATTTCAATCGCGGGATAAGCGCTTACGGTCTGCCGCAGACCAATCTTAATTGGCAGTTCGACTACATCCATATCAACGCGAGCCGGTTTGTCTTTAACCGCGAGGCCGGTATCTACACAAATATCCGCAATACCGATTGGCGTGTGCAGAACACGCTCTTCATAAATCCGCGAAGGACGGCTACAGCTAAGGCCGATTCGATGATGTTCGAACGAGCCGCCGGCATTCTTGTCGATAACACGGTCGGCGGCGGATTCACCAGCGCTTTAGGCGGTACGTTCCTGAATATACTAGACAGCAGCAGCGTTCTGGTTTCGCACTCGTCCACCGAAGCGATGACTAATTCGTTCGTCTACAACGAGGTGCAGAACCCGATGGCCGGCGACTATAGTGCGCCGGTCACGTTTCTGAACAATGCATTCGCAAATCCGATCATCTTCAACGCCAGGCGGACGTTCGTCTCGATCGGAAACGCATATGGCCCGAATACGTTCAAGGCCGACGAACGCACACGGGTGTATTCGACCGGAGATCGATTCTGTTACGACGGCCATACAATCGGCTGCGGTCAGGTGGCACAGACCAATTTCGACAAGGCGACGGTCATCTTCATCACCGGACAACCATCGGAAGGACAGGTAAAAGGGCATCCGACATTTTTCGGAACCGATGTCCAGTTCGGAGCCCCCGCGCAGATGCCACCCTTTGCGGCGACCGCGCTGCCGGCCGGAAAACCAAACGGCTCGCTTGTCTATTGCAGCAATTGCCGGCGTGCAACGACCCCTTGTCAGGCCGGCGGATCAGGAGCTCCCGCGATGATGGTTGGCGGCGCTTGGAGTTGTTTGTAGGAAAG
>JBKJOR010000365.1:0-6458 GCA_046595575.1 Pyrinomonadaceae bacterium
TTTCAATGAACTCGTTCACAAGGGCGTTATCGATCTCGCCCGCCTAGTCGAACTCTGTTCGACAAACCCCGCACGAATATTTCGGCTCAAAGATCGGGGCACTCTGAAGCCAGGCTCGATCGCCGACATAACGATAATTGATCCGGAACTCAAATGGACCTATCGCAACGGAGAGTCTCGTTCGAAGTCACGCAACTCGCCATTTGACGGGTGGGAATTCACGGGCCGGGCCGTTATGACCGTCGTTGCGGGCCGCCGCGTTTTCAATCGCGGGATATAAGAAGCTGGCAGCGGATCGTCTCCCGATAGGCCAAAATGCCGCACCCATGTAACTCCCGTCCGTACCCATACCAAAACCCGACGCGCAAAACTCGAAGGTCGCATTTCAAACGATTTTTATTCCGCCCTGCTTCCGAGATTACCGACCGACTGATCAATGAGATTGGCGACCGGAAAAAGAGCTCCCCGGCCCGAGGGCCGAGAAGCTCATTCCGAATGCTCAACTAAGAACGACTAGGGTACGTACGTTGACGTAAGAGCGATGTCGCTCGGCAGTCCCCAGCTATCCTGACGCAGCGCAGCGGCTCCGAAGGGGGTACCGCTGTTATAGATGTACCAGCCGGCCTCCGCACTTCGCCAAACGGCGAAATCCGCCTTCGAATCGCCATCGTAATCTCCCGGTACCGGAGTGTCACCGCTTGATCCGACGTGGACGATGGAGGCAGTGGCCGTCAAGCTGTTGAAGACGTACCAGTTCCCATCGGACGGACGCCAGACGGCGATGTCTGTCTTTCCATCCGCATCGTAATCTGCCTGAACGAGTTCATCCGTACTCAATCCCCATTGCTGCTGGCGCGATGTGCTGCCATTGTTACTGAGGATGTACCACGTGCCGTTTGACGGTCTGAATACTGCAAAGTCTGCACCATCCGTACCTTCAAAATGCCCCCTAACGGGAATGTCCCCGCTCAGTCCCCAAGTAACGACGCGGACCGATCCGTTAATACTTGAGCGAACCCAGAATTGCCGCGTGGAGTCACGCCAGATCACCAGATCGACTTTACCGTCGCCATCGAAGTCAGCAGGTACAACAGTATCCGTTGCATTTCCCCAACCAGTAAACGAAACGGTGCTGGTGGAGCTGTTCAGGATTATCCAGGTTCCTGTGCTCGGACGGAAAACGGCGTAATCCGTGTGACGATCCCCGTCGTAGTCAGACGGCACCGGTACGTCGTTGGTGGTTCCCCACTTGAAGACAGAGTTGGCATAGTTGAAGCTGCTTCGCACCCACCAATTACTGTCCGACGGCCGGTAGATCGAAACATCCGTTTCGCCATCTCCCTGAAAGTCGCTGCTCGTGAAACGCTTTGCTCCGTAGGTGCCACCAGCCGTAATATCCACACTCCAACCGCCGGGAATACTGCCAGCCGATGTAGTTGCGTCATCAACGATGTATAACTCCCACGTTCCGTTCGGATCCGTTCCATTGAATACCGAGGCAAGTGTCGCCGAACCGGCAGTCGCTGAATTCGAATATGGCAACGTAAGGTCGGGCAGCGTGTCGCCCGTTCCGAAGTTGGTCGGCTTGACCGTTGCTGTAACAAGCGGACCCGCATCGGGCACACCTGCTGCTGCTGCATCGTCAAACGTCAAATTCGCAGTTACCACGTCTGCTGTTCCTCCGGCGTCTGACAACAAAATGATCCTCTTACCGCTCGGTCCGATAAGCATAATATCAAGGTCATCGGGATTAAGATGGTTAAGATTCGTGAGCGTGACATTTACGTCGGTGATCGCGCCGGTCAGGCCGCTGGACACGATAGTCGAGCCATACTGCGTGGCTCGACCTCGTCCGCCGTCCCCTCCAAAGATGGCGGCTCCGTTCGAGAACGTCGTCGCCGAACTTCCGGCAGTAGTAACCGTCAGGCTCCAGCCGTTCCCGAATACACCCATGTCGGCGCCGAGATCGTCAACAACATAAAGATTCCAGGTGCCGTTAGGATTGAACCCGTTAAAGGCCGCAGCCAGCGTGGTATTCACTGACGGAGCGGGTGCCGGTGCAGGAAATGTATCTCCCGCACCGATGTTCGTCGGCTTGTAAGTTCCCGTAACGAGCACCGTCGAGTCCGGCAGCGACGACGACGACGAATCGTCGAATGTGATGGACGTGTTCGTAATGTCAACGCTGCCGCCAACGTCGGACATAAGAATAAGGTTGTTGCCGAGCGGGTCGACGAGCAGGACATCCGCGTCGTCCGGAAAAGTATGGTTGAAATTATTCATCGTCACCGTGACATTCGTGACGGTTCCGGTCAAGCCGCTGACGGCTATGTTCGACGGATACGGATTTCCGATGCCAACGGCCGTCGCGTCGTTGATCGTGATCGACGCAGGATTCGTGAATACGACCGCGAACACAGGTGAGGCAAGAGCGGTGATCAAAACTAAAGTCAGAAATTTAGCCATTGAGACGCGTGAGATCGGCAGACGCCCGATCAGAGAAGTATTTTTCATTTTTCCCCCTAAGGTTTCTCAGCTTTTTGGAAAAAGCCAAAAAGACAAAAACAACTGGTGATGGTAAAGTTACCAAAAGCTACCGGCGGGAAGACAGCTTTTTAACGAAAAGCAGCCCGGTCGAAAGGTCGATAAAACGCTGAAAGTAATTCGCGGGTATTTTACCCACCTTTTGGTATGCGGTGTCAATGAGTTTTCGCTCGGAACGAAATAATAAAAGTTTCTGATAACGGGAGTAATTTCGATGGAATGGTTAGCTGATCCACAGCTTTGGATCGCGTTCGCGACATTGACGGTGCTTGAACTTGTTCTCGGAATCGATAATGTCATCTTCATTTCGATCCTTTCCGGCAAGCTGCCCGCCGAGCAGCAGGCTCGCGCACGATATATCGGACTGACGCTCGCTCTCCTGATGCGAGTGGTTCTGCTGTTTTCGCTGTCTTGGATCATCGGGCTTACGGCCCCACTTTTTACCATCTTGGGACACGCAGTCTCAGGGCGGGACCTTGTTCTGCTCATCGGCGGATTGTTCTTGATCGGTAAGAGCACGCATGAGATCCACGGTTCGCTTGAAGGCGAGGAGGGCGAAGCGTCAAAGAAAGTTTACGCGTCCTTCGCCAGTGTGATCGTCCAGATCACGCTGCTCGATATTGTCTTCTCGCTCGACTCGGTCATCACAGCCGTCGGAATGGTCAATAATCTTTGGATCATGATCGCCGCCGTAGTTATCTCGATCATAGCCATGATGATGTTCGCCGGTTCGATCGGTGCCTTTGTTCAGCGACACCCGACGATCAAGATGCTCGCCCTTTCGTTCCTGCTTTTGATAGGCGTGACGCTTGTGGCCGAGGGAGCCGGACAGCATATTCCAAAGGGCTACATTTACTTTGCCATGGCGTTCTCGGTACTCGTTGAGGTGCTCAACATGACTCTGCGGCGGAAATCGAAAGAACCGGTTCACCTCCATAACGCCTTCTCCGATGAGGATGAAGCAGTGGCGACTCGGCGCGATTCAATATGAAAACGGTCTGCGTCGCTTTATTGACAGTGCTCCTACCCGCAGCGTGTCTCGGGCAGGCGGATATCACACGTGTCGACTTTAAGAATTTCACCTATCCTGCGTTCTGCGCTTCTGAGGAAACGGAGAATGTTACCGTCAAAGACGGCGAATTTTCCAGTGAGAAGCAGGAAGACGGTTATGTCGACCGGTTCCTTTTTAAGGTGTTCGACGTCGCATACGGAGATCTCAACGCCGACGGACGTGAGGAGGCGATCGTCCTCACAGTCTGTAACACGGGCGGTACGGGTAATTTCTCTGAAGGATTTATATTCACGCCGGGGACCAGGGTCCCTGTGCTGACTGCCCGCATCCCGGGTGGCGACCGTGCCGATGGTGGACTGCGAAAAGCCTTCGTCGATGACGGGCTGCTCGTGGTGGACAGCAACGATGCCGGCGAAGATGGCGGCGCATGCTGTCCGCAAATTATCGTGACAACCAAGTATCGTTTGTTGGGCGACCGGATCGCCAAGGTTGGTAACGAAACCCGCCGGCCTGTTTTCCCGACCGAACGGATCACCTTCAGACGCGGAGCCTCTGGTAAAACATTTAAGACCACCATCGCCGCCTATCAAGGAAAACGGTTCGTTGTAGGAGCCCGGGCCGGCCAAGCTCTGACGGTTTCGATCGACACCGACAAAGCGTCGCTCCGTCTTCTCGAAGAGGTTGAGGCGAAGTTCGGTATCAACAATTTTTTGGTACGGCTTCCTCGTAGCGGTGACTACACGGTCGAACTGCAAAACAACTCAGGCGCTCCACTGCCCGTGACCGTGAATATAAAGATCCGGTGACTGGACCGCCGGCATCCTGCCGGCAACGCCGCCCTGCGGCGTTAAACTACGACCGTTCTCGGATCGTAACGTAACGTTTATCAGTGCTTCGCACTCAGGCCGGCAGGATGCCGACGTTCCAGTACTCGTGCCGGCAGGATGCGGGCGTTCCAGCTGCGAGATGCCGGAGTTTCAGTAATTATATGAAAACCCTATCGTTTCTTATTTCGGCGGTCATTATCCTATCCGCCACTCCGGTTACGTTCGCCCAGACTGCCGCCGACTATGATCTCGTGATCGTAAACGCCCGCATCGTCGATGGCACGGGGAATCCATGGTTCCGCGGATCGATCGCGATCAAGGATGGAAAGATCGCCAGAGTAGGCCGCTTTGATAGTGCAAATGCGAAGCAGATCATCGATGCCAAGAACCAGGTCGTCGCACCGGGCTTCATAGACGTACACGCTCACACAGAGGACATCTTCGATCAACCAACCGCCGAAAATTTCGTACGCATGGGCGTGACCTCGCTCATAACCGGCAACTGCGGCGGATCGACGACGGAGGTCGCAGATTTCCTCGGTCGATTCAAGGAGAAACCGCTCTCTGTGAATCTGGCGACCCTTATCGGCCATAATTCAGTACGGTCAAAGGCGATGGGGCTGGATAATCGTGCGCCTACTGCCGAAGAACAGCAGAAGATGAATGCGATCGTCGAGCAAGCCATGAGAGATGGTGCGGTCGGTCTGTCGACCGGCTTGATCTATCTTCCCGGCACTTTCGCCAAAACCGAAGAAGTCGTCGAACTCGCGAAAGTCGCATCGCGCTACGGAGGAACCTATGCGAGTCACATCCGGGACGAAGGCAACGACGTCGTCGCCGCTATCACCGAAGCGATCAACATTGGCGAGCAAGCGAATATGCCAGTCGAGATATCGCACTTCAAGATCTCAGCAAAGGCGCTCTGGGGGCAAAGCCCGATGACACTGGGACTTGTTAGGTCGGCACGCGAGCGCGGCCTGAACGTAACCGTCGATCAGTATGCGTATCCCGCATCGTCGACTTCGCTCGATATTCGCCTACCCAACTGGGCCGTCGCCGGCGGTCGCGCCGAGGGCCGGAAACGGCTGGCCGACCCCGTCACGCGAAAAAAGATCGTCGATGAAATGAAGCAGGATCTGAAGAAAAAGAAATTCAAGGATTACAGCTTCGCCTACGTCGCGAGCTATCGGTCTAATCCGGAATACAACGGCAAGAACATATCGGAAATCACGAAATTGGCAAAAGGCAACGACAAGGTTGAATCGCAGATAGAGCAGATTTTTGAGATGTACGACAAAGGCGGAGCTTCGATGGTCTATCAGGTGATGAGCGAGGACGACGTAAAAACGATAATGCAGGAACCGTTCACGATGATCGCGTCGGATAGCGGCGTTCGACAGTTCGGATCAGGCGTGCCGCATCCTCGCGGATACGGGAACAACGCCCGCGTCCTGGGACACTATGTTCGGGAACTGAAAGTGGTTTCGCTCGAAGATGCAGTTCGAAAGATGACTTCCCTCCCCGCTCAGACATTCAGCCTGCGTGACCGCGGCCAGATCCGCGAAGGCTTTGCTGCGGACCTTGTCATCTTCGATCCCGCTACCGTCGGCGACAGGGCGACGTTCGATCAGCCTCACCAGTATGCAGTGGGTTTTTCCTTCGTGATCGTCAACGGGCAGGTAGTATTCGACGGAACCAAAATGACTGGTGCAATGCCTGGACAGCCTCTCCGAGGAAACTTAACTCCGTAGAAGTATAGGACGGGTATCTACTAACATTCCGCTCCTACGGAGCTGAAAATCCCTGCGTTGGTATTAACTTCTACGAGCTCGCAACATCGAAGGGAGTTCCGGCGGCTGGAATGCCTTGAACCGAAGCATCGCGGTCTGCATTTGTTAAGCCGCGAAATTTCCTTCAGACTTTGCGACCTAACTTCTTCGCGCTTTGCCCGTAAAGTTCTTCGTCCTTAGTAACTAACGTTCTTCGGGCTTAGCCCTCCGATGAGCGGAAAGGCTCCGCCTTTCCGAATCGCTGTAGTTTTTGCCGCGGCTACGCCGCCACTTCGCGAGGCTCAG
>JBKJOR010000479.1:0-16938 GCA_046595575.1 Pyrinomonadaceae bacterium
GATATGGCGACGATCGATCAGGTCGAGGATGCATGGGAGCAACTTCGTGAGATCGGCGTGCTTGAGCAGAAGGTCGCCCCGATCACATACATGAATTCGTCGGCGGCTATAAAAGCATTTTGCGGTCGCAACGAGGGTGTCGTATGCACATCGTCGAACGCAGTTCCGCTGTTCGACATTTACCTGAAAGAGTTCGATAAGATGTTCTTCTTTCCCGATCAGCACCTCGGTCGTAATACTGGAGCCAAGTTCGGGATTCCGCTCGACAAGATGGTGCTCTGGAATCCGCACGAAGTACTTGGCGGTAATACCGTAGAGCAGTTACGCGAGGCGAAACTAATGCTGTGGCGAGGGCACTGCTCGGTGCATGGCCGGTTCAAGCCATGGCATGTTGACAAAGTCCGCGATGAAATCCCGGGCATACAAGTGCTTGTTCATCCGGAGTGCATGCGTGAAGTTGTGGAGATGAGCGATCTCGACGGCTCGACGAGCTTCATTATCAAAACGGTCGAGAATTCGCCGAGCGGTTCGAAATGGGCGATCGGGACTGAGCTGAATCTCGTCAATAGGCTACAGCAGCGTTTTCCGGATAAAGAGATCCATCTGCTGGCACCTGATCTCTGCATGTGTGCCACCATGTACCGCATCGCACCGCAGAATCTTGCCTGGGTTATGGATAATTTGGTCAATGGGATCGTTGTCAACGAGATCGTTGTCGAGGACGAGACGAAGCACTTTGCCGGGATTGCTCTCGAGCGAATGATCACGCTCTCCGAAGGGCAGCCGAAAGTTTAGCCTCATCAGATGCCAGCCGCGCCCTTGATCGAGCAAATGAAGCTTTCCGACAAGAATGCGGTCCTCGCGTTCTTGCGACACGCATACCCGGATAACCCGCGACAAAGCGATGAGCAATTCTGGAACTGGCACTTTCCCGAATCGCCGTACTGTGATCCGGACAACTTGCCGATCTGGCTCGCAAAGGTCGACGACAGGCTCGCCGGTCAGCTCGCATCCGTTCCGGTCGAATTCAACGTCGCGGGCGAGACGGTTCCCGCCATCTGGATCCTTGATCTGATCGTCGATCCCGATTATCGCCGTAAGGGAATTGCAAAGAACCTCGCCCTTGCCGCTCTCGCTTTCTGCCCGAACGTCCTTGGCGTGAACACGAGCAAACAACATTCTACAGAACTACTCGCTGGTCTAGGCTGGAAAATATTTACCAAAGTTGCGCGGTATCAGAAGATCTTATTCCCGGGAAACGCGGTTCGGGAACTGGCTCGAATCGATTCGCTTAGGTCGATTGCGAATATGATCGGCGCTCCGTTGAGACGTGGATCAAAAGACGGCGATCTGACGATCGTCGACGCGTTCGACTCTTCCTTTGACGACCTCTGGAAACGCGCCCGCGGACAGTGGCCTTGCAGCGTGTCGCGCAGCTCGAAGATACTGGACTGGCAGTTTCGCCGGCAGCCGGGAAAGGAGTTCGACATTCTTACCTATAATCTTGACGGTGAGCTCCGCGGATACGCGGTCATGTTCTTCCGCAAACCCGGACCGAAGGGCGTCATTGAAAAAGCGGCGATCAGCGATATCTGTTACGCCCCCGAAAACGCGGATCAAACGATCGACGCTCTGCTTCGAGGCGTTTTGAATCTGGCTGTCGAACGACGGGCCGGAAGCGTCGTGACGGATTCGCTCGATGCACGTCTGCAAAATCGATTGAAACGCCACGGTTTCTGGCACGTGAAGAGTGATATGCAGCTTCTCGCGAACGTCCCTCCGGATCGGGAAACGGTCTACGATCCGGTGAATTGGTACTTGACGCGTGGCGACTCGGACATTAGCATCTTCGAAGCTCCGAACCTTGAGAAGTGAATAGTCCCGTCCTGCTATACCACAAGATCGATCGGCCGACGCCTGACGTCAGGATCCGCGGTGCCTTCACGAGCCCGCGCCGTTTCGAACGACAGATGTCTTACTTGAAACGCGGCGGATATCGATTTTACTCGGCGTCGGCAATGGCCCGCTATTATCTGGAGCTCAGACGATTTCCCGAACGAGCTGTGTGTGTGACCTTCGACGACGGTTGGAAAGACAATTACACCTATGCCTTCCCTATTCTCAAAAAGCTCGAGATACCCGCGACTGTTTTCGTCGTACCTTCGTGCGTTGGCATCACGACCACAGTTGTAACGGCCGAAGGCGAGGGGTCGCGTGAGCACATGTCGGCTGAAGACATCAAAGAAATGTCGGCGAACGGAATCGAGTTCGGTTCGCATAGTATGAATCACAAGCTTTTCAATCGGATCGATCCGGACGAGGTTGAAAGCGAAGTTTGTGAGTCCAAGGGTTACCTCGAAGATCTGCTCCAGCAGGAATGCCGGGTGTTCGCCTATCCAGCGGGTTTCTTTACCGAGTCTTCACAAGCGGCGGTAAAGCGAGCGGGTTACATCGCCGCATTTTCGACCATCTACGGACGCGATGACAACTCCGATGTGTTTGCTCTGAACCGGAGCGAGATCCTGCACCGCCACGGCTACCCATTCCGCTTCGCGAGAAGAATCCGATCCATCTTTCCGGGCTAACCTTTTGCATTTTGGATTTTAGACTGTGGATTGTAGATTTTGGATTTGAGGTTTGATTTCAAATTTCAAATCCCAAATCCCAAATCCCAAATCCAAAATGGAAAGGCTTGCTTTATGCCGCTGACTCCAACAAAATAATCGAAAGGAGACAAGATAATGAACGAGGGCTCGCGAGCATCGCGAATCAAGTGCAGAGAAATCATGACCTCAAGCGTCAAAACGGCGACGCGCGGGCAGTCTCTGCGTGAAGTGGCGGTAATGATGCGCGACGGCGATATGGGCTCGATCCCGGTTGTCGAAGACGGGAAACTGGTCGGTATAGTCACCGATCGAGATATCGTTGTCCGCTCGATCGCGGAAGGCAAAGACGCGTCAACTCCGGTTGGCGAGTCGATGACTACCGAGATCTTTTCCGTTCGACCCGACGATTTCGTTTTTGAAGCGATCCGGCTTATGGGTGACAAGCAGGTTCGCCGCATTCCGGTTGTCGATGAGAACGGTGCACTGGCCGGTATCATCGCGATGGCCGATATCGCACTCGAGATGGAAGACGAACGCGAGATCGCAGAGACTCTTGAAGAGATATCGAGCGGCAGTGCATTTTGGAGCAAAAAGTAGGAGAGTGACGAGTGATAAGCGATGAGTGACGAGTGTCTGGTGCAGATAAGACTCTGACTCGTCCCACGTCACTTGTCACTCGCGACTCCATAAAAATGGCCAAATCATTCAACCGACATTTTCAGTTTCTCGGTTCGTCAAAGAACGTGCGCTCGGGGCAGCTTTGGTATCCAGCGGCTGACGTTTATCAAACGGAAGATGGCTGGATAGTAAAGGTCGAGCTTGCCGGTGTGTCGGCCGAGGACGTCGAGATCGATATTCAGGGCAACGTTCTTTATATAGCGGGCTGTCGAAAGGACAGATCGTGCGCGGTCGGGATGTCGTATCACCAGATGGAGATCACATACAGCACGTTTGAAAAATCGCTGCAGTTTCCGGCCGCGATCGAGGGCGCAAGGATCGAGCACAACTTCGACAACGGCATTTTGATAATCCAATTGTGGAAAGGTGGATAACCTCTTTGCCCTGATCTGCGTGACAGAAAAAGGTTCACGCAAAGTTGGCAAAGTTCGCAAAGAGAAAGAAAAGGGCATTCTTTTATGGCTGAAGAGAACACTCAGGATAACGCAGCGGTCACGAACAAGCTGACTCAGCAGTTTGAAATAGCGGTGCTGCCGCTCCAAAATACTACGCTGTTTCCAGAGACGGTCGTGCCGCTAGCGGTCGGCCGCGAACGGTCGATGCGTGCCGTCGAGTCTTCGCTCGCGACCGAGGAAAAACTCCTGGCGTGCGTCACGACCAGGAACCAGGACGTGACCGGCGACGAAGCGAAGTACGCTGACCTTTACAACGTAGGTACGATCGTCAACGTCAAGCGGATGATGCGGAACGAAGGCGTCATGCAGTTGATCGTTCAGGGCGTTGAGCGCTTCGAAGTTAAGGAGTGGCTTACCGAGCAGCCTTACCTTAAGGCCCGCGTCGAGATCATGCCCGATCTCCGACGGGTCGATGAGGAAGAGATCGAGGCGCTGAAGCGAAACATCCAGGGCATGATCCAGCAGGCGCTCGCCCTTCTCCCGCAGGTCGCGCCCGAAATCAGGATGGCTGTGATGACGCAGCAAGATCCGGTTCAGCTCGCATACTTTCTCGCGTCGGTTCTAGATCTTGGCACCGAGACCGAGCAGAAAATGCTTGAGTCGAGTACGGTCGATGGGCTCTTGACTCTGACGCATGCCGCGCTTGCACGCGAGCTTGAGATCATGCAGATCCGATCGAAGATCGCGACCGAGGCGCAATCGGAAATGGACAAATCGCAGCGCGACTACGTGCTGCGCCAGCAGCTCAAGCAAATTCAGAAAGAGCTTGGCGAGGACGAAACGGGCGAAAAAGCGGAGGCTGAGCAGCTTCGAGAACGGCTTGAAACCGCCGACCTGCCGGCCGACGTTCGCAAAGAAGCCGAACGCGAGCTAAAGCGAATGGAGGCTCTGCCGCAAGCTGCGCCCGATTATCATGTCATCCGAACCTACCTCGAATACGTCATCGAGCTGCCGTGGAACAAGTCGAGCGAGGAGCGGCTGGATTTGAACGAGGCCCGCAAAATACTCGATGAGGATCACTACGGTCTCGAAGACATCAAGGAACGTATTCTCGAATCGCTTGCGGTCGTAAAACTCAGGCCTGATGGTAAGTCGCCGATCCTGCTTTTCGTCGGCCCGCCGGGCGTCGGTAAGACCTCGCTTGGCCGTTCGATCGCTCGTGCTCTCGGGCGTGAGTTTGAAAGAATGTCACTTGGCGGAATGCGTGACGAAGCAGAATTACGCGGTCATCGAAGAACGTACGTTGGTGCTATGCCGGGCCGCATCATCCAGGCGCTCCGGCGGTCGGGCGTGAATAACCCCGTGATGATGCTCGATGAGATCGACAAACTCGGGAACGACTATCGCGGTGATCCATCGGCGGCTTTGCTCGAGATTCTCGACCCGCAGCAGAACAACACTTTCCGCGATAACTATCTCGACCTTCCGTTCGATCTCTCGCAAGTGTTCTTTATCGCAACCGCTAACCAGCTCGGTCCGATCCCGGCACCGCTACGCGATCGGATGGAGATAATTCAGCTTGCCGGATACAGTGATCGCGAGAAACTAAACATCGCGAAGCAGTATTTGATAGCACGGCAGATAACCGAGAATGGCCTTACGCCCGAGCACCTCGAGATCACGGACGATGCGATCAACTTGTTGACGGCTCGCTACACGCGAGAGGCCGGAGTGCGGCAACTGGAACGGACGATCGGGAATCTGGCGCGCAAGATCGCGTTGAAGGTTGCCGAAAGCGCCCCTCCTGTCTTAGGAGGAGTGGACGCCGCTTCGGCGGACGGGGTGGTGAGCTCCTCGGAACAGCCGAAGTACGTCATCACCGCAAAAGAGGTAAAAGAATATCTCGGCCCACCTCGCTATTATCCCGAGTCGGCACGCGACGATCTGCCTCCGGGAGTTGCGACCGGAATGGCCTGGACCGAGATGGGCGGAGAGGTTCTGTTCATCGAGGCGACGCTGCTTCCCGGTGGTGGCGGACTCACGCTGACCGGCCAACTTGGTGAGGTGATGAAGGAATCGGCACAGGCGGCTCGCAGCTACCTATGGGCGCATGCGGCCGAGTTCGGTATCGATCCCGAGGTCATCAAGCAGAACGGCGTGCATCTGCACGTTCCGGCCGGTGCGATCCCCAAGGACGGCCCTAGCGCGGGCGTAACGATGGCGTCCGCCTTGGCGTCGCTTTACACCGGTCGTAAAGTGCGGTCGGACACAGCGATGACTGGTGAGATCACGCTGTCGGGTTTGGTATTTCCAGTCGGTGGAATCAAAGAGAAGGTTCTCGCCGCACACCGTGCCGGGATCCGGCGGATCGTCCTGCCTGCGCAAAACGAATCGGATGTTGAAGAAATCCCGGAAGACGTCCGAAAAGAGCTTGAGATAATTCCCGCCGCTCGGGTCAGTGACGTGCTGAAAGCGACCCTCGATTCGAGCGCGGACGATTCGGCAAAACCATTCGTCATCCAGCCGTCGGGTGAATCAGGCCGCGACCGTGGCGAGCCACTGATCGCGAAGGAAAAGAAAGTTTGATGCAAACGAACAGGGCAGCTGATATTCATACAACGGCTGCCTATTTTTCGAATTTTATCGCGGGCAGCCCAGGCCCCCGAAAAGACCTCTCGATCCGAGTATGCCTGGTGCTATAATCCGCCGAAGGACTAAAGGTCAATCAATGAAGAAAACCAACCCTATCTTGCTCGCCATCATTCTGATCGTTATTGGCGTCTCGGTCAGGGCGATTGATTTCGCAGTCGATCCTGCGTTCAACCCGACGTTTGTATTCCCAGATTTTAACGTCGACACCTCGATCGCCGACGTTGTCGTCCAGGCCGATGGAAAAATCGTCGTCGGGGGAACCTTTACCAAGGTAAACGGGGAGACGATTTACTATATTGCCCGGCTCAATTCGGATGGCTCGCGTGATACGACATTCAATTCACCTATCGTGCCTGCCAGTGGATTTCTGAACTACGTAACCGGGATCGTTCCATTACCAGATGGAAAGTTTGTGGTTAGCGGCCAGTTTAAGATCGGGAACGCATTTGCCAGTTACGTGAAGATTAACTCCGATGGGAGCATCGACGGCAGCATGCCGAACTACGCATTTCTCAGTCCGAACAATTTGACACCGCTGCCCGATGGCAAGTTCCTTGCTTGCTCTGGGCGGCTGATCAATAACGAAACATACTGGATCGCCCACCGCTTGAACGCGGACGGTAGCGTCGACCCGACCTTCCGTATCACGTTTTCACAAGGCGTATGCAACGATGTGAAACTTCAGCCCGATGGAAAGATCTTGATGTCGGGCGTATTCCAGACTCCAAACAACTTTTACTTTGAGCCCATTCAGCGGTTCAACCCCGACGGGAGCAGGGATACTACGTTCAATCTCCAAACCTCATCGGCGACTGGTGCGAAATTCTCTCTTTTGCCAGATGGAAGGATCCTCGCGTCCTACGGACAGGGTTCGGGTGTTTATACGAAGCGGTTCAGCCCGGATGGAAGCATCGACGCGGATTTCCACAACTGCTCGGCGCAGGCATTTCTTCCGCTAAGCAACGGGAACGTCTTAATGAGTGGGTGCAGAAAATGGTCCACTGGCCTCCTCTATCAATTCGCAAACATGTTACCTAGCGGATCGATAGATCCGAGCCTCGACTGGGTCAATTTCAATGGTAACGCCGGCGGTTTTCGAGCTGCGCCAGACGGCAAATTCTACGTCTTCGGCAATTTCACTTCAGTCGACGGCATGACTCGCGCAAAGATCGTTCGGCTGATGCCATATACCGCTCCGGTGAAAGCGAAGTTTGATTTTGACGGCGATGGAAGCTCCGATATCTCCGTATTCCGGCGAAGCGATCGCTATTGGTATCTGAAACAGAGTACGTCAGGAGCGGTCTATACTCAGTGGGGGCTCTCGACCGATGTGCCGGTCGCCGCCGACTACGATTTCGACAACAAGACCGACGTCGCAGTTTTCCGCGACTCTTCCTGGCTCGCCTTTGGAAGTTCGTTCGGCTACACGTGGGTCGTACACGGCCAGGCGGGCGATAAACCCATGATCGGAGATTTCAATAATGACGGCAAGAGCGACTGGGCTGTGAGAAGAATTACGTCCGGTGTCGTCAACTGGTTTATCAGCCGGGGCGGCGCGGCTTGGCAAGTTCCCGTGGACACGATGAACATCACGGATGAGCTACAAGACGACAAACCCGTTGTTGGTGACTTCGACGGGGACCATCGCGATGAGATCGGTGCTTTTCGCGACGGAACCTGGCGGACCAGAGATTTCGGCAGCGGTGCTCCGACAAGCTCGTTTCGATGGGGTTCCGCAGGAGACATTCCAGTTCCGGCCGATTACGACGGAGACGGACAGACCGATTACGCCGTATTTCGACCGTCGACGGGCGTATGGTGGATAAATCAGAGTACGCAGGGTGTGTTCGTTGCCCGCTTTGGATTGCAGGGCGACATTCCGGTGCCGGCGGATTATGACGGTGACGGAAAAGTTGACATTGCGATCTTCAGAGATGGTCAATGGTGGCAGTATCTGAGCTCCACCTCGTCAGCTAGCGTCGTTAACTGGGGAACCGCTGGCGATATTCCGATCCCGGCTCAGAACCAGTAGACGGTGCGCGGTGCAGGGCGGTGCGTTCCGCTTTCGATTCTTCAGTAGCGTAAAATCAGTTCGCGGTCCGGGCACGTCTGAACTCCGGATTTAACTGGATCGCTCGGGCGAACTGTGTCTCCGCTAGTTCGTTCATTGCGAGATTCTCGAGACGTAAGCCAAGCATCCAGTGGAACAATGGATCGGCCGGTGTGAGCTGGTCAGCCTGTCTGCCAAATGTCGCCGCCGCTTCCGTGTTACCCATCGCCGACGCGGCTCCTGCGAGGAAACTGGTTGCAACGGGTAGGTTCGCGTTGATTCTGATCACTTCCGTCCATACGGAGATAGCTTCTTCTCTTCGGCCCAACTTCCAAAGTGACTCGCCTTTCTCCTCGCGGGCGGTGAGTAAATTTGGTACTTCTGCGATCACCGTGTCGAGGCTCACTAAAGCCTCGTCGTAACGTCCGAGTCGGTTCAGAATAGCTCCGCGATAATATAAGCTCAACGCTCTTTCCTGGACGTCCTGACGTTCTGCCGCTGTCGCGAGCGACTTTACGGCCTTGTCGGTGTCTCCGGATAAGTACTCGATCCAGGCGATCTTTGAAAGAGACTCCTTATTCACGAAGAGACCCGTTTTCCGTGCCGCGTCGAAGTGATACTTGCCGTTCACGATGCCGTCGCGGTCGGCCGCGCTAAGCCAGCGTGCCGGATTAGCGCGTGCCAGAGCGAGCTCGTCCGGAATTCGCAGACTCTCGAATGCGATCGCTCCAGCGCGCTCATGCCAGCGAACGTATCCGCTATGGGCATTTAGACCGATCCAAGCGATCGCGAAACTCAGAAACGCTAATCCGGCTGTTTGAAACTTGCCTGCTGATTTCAGGTTCCATCGGTAGAATGACAGATCCGAGCTTCGAAATAATCTTAGCGTGCGGAGGGCAAGAAATGTCGTTATCGTAGCGATGCCGAGGGCCATTAGCATGGCCACCAGCTGGTAGACGTCCCACACTGCGAAAAAGCTTAGGAAAAATATAACGGCACCGAAGACCTCCTCCGGCCACGTCAAGGAATAATTCTTTTTGAGAGATTGCTTGACGACTATCGATGGCTTACCAAAACCGAAATAGAGGGCGTCATTGGGACAGACGCTAATACAGTCCATGTGCTTCATGCACCCCGGATCGGTAACCATTCCGTACTGCTTCACCTCGGCGTGGACCTGAACGTTCGACATGCAGGTTGCGGTGCAGAGGCCGCACTGATTGCACGCGTCAGTAACGCGGATCTTGCCTGGAGCGATCGTGTCGGCGACGGCGAAGAAACCACCGTACGGACAAGCATAGGTACAGAATCCTTTTTGCCCGAGAAAGTAAACCGTCAGAAAACCGCAAATGAAGAGGAACGGGATAGCAACCCAGATCGGCGGGAATGTCGCCCAGAACTCCGTCGTGATCAGATGATTCGTGAATTGTGGGATGATTGTTTGGTTTGGCGGGGCGGCTATGAGTCGATAGACCGTCGGCCAGACGAACATATACAGGGCCACGACAAGGGGAACAAAAACCAGCAGCCTCGATCGAAAAGGTTTCGGTGTGAGGCCTATTTTTTTTAGCATCCATGCGCAGAAGTCCTGGAGAGAGACGATGTGGCATCCCCAACCACACACGAACCGACCGAATATCATTGTCGCGAGGATCGCGAGAGAAAAGAAGATCGCTCCCGCATTGATCGCACCGTTCTGCAGAGTGAACATCGCCTCTGACGGCTCGATCGGTGAGACCGTCGTACCCATCAGGCGCCACTGGATGATGTGAGCGATCATCAGCAGGTTTAGAGTGACCAGTGCCGCTGCTCGCCAGCGGGCAGTCTTGGATCGAGGGAGACCACTCTCGTCAGCCGGAGTATTCTGCAAAACCGGCAGTTTTATCGATCGCTGCTTTTTTGATTCCTGAGGGGAACAACCATTTTTCATAGGCTTTACGCGAAACTGCAGACGAAACCGAAGTGAACGTGTACTATACCCGACTTGATAAAAGCCTTGAAAGGTTGTACAAGGACAGGTACACTTTTGCGTAGCTCACTTGCTCTAATTCATCACCTTTTTGCCTGAGTGGCCGGAATTCCAAACTATGTTGAAAATACTTATCGTTGCGTTGCTACCGTTGCTCGTCCTGTTCGGCATTGGCTTGAACAGCTCAGTTACCGGACCTGTTCAAAAAGAACAGGGTGATACCGGAACTCTCGAAAAAATGATCGTTGCAAGCGGAAGCGTAGCGATGGATCTCAACTTAAATCGACTTAATGGAACGGGCCGCTCGAGGGTCTCTAAGACCACCGAACTCAGGTTCGACGTTGAGCACGATTCGTTTTATACCATCGTCGTGTTTAACGGCGAGCTTCGTGGGCCGTTGCCGAGTGCAATGCGTCTCATACCCCAAGGTTCGGTATCGTTGCCGGAAAAATTGAACGCCTCATACGAAAACCTCGTCGTCGAGACGATGCCCGTTGGGTCGCCTTACGAACTGACCCTTCGGGATGGACGGACGGGCTTTACTTTTTTCAATATCGAGGGTCACCAGTATGATTTCGCCCCGGGTGAGAAACGGTTCAGCATCGAGCTTGGCAGAATGCTTCTTTCTGAGGAGTTTGCCGCGGAACTCGGACGTCCGTCGGATGCCGGTAGCGTCGTCGGACAGATCTCGGTGAAAGCTGATATGCGTGCAACCGAGGTCACCGAGGTGGTCGAGGGCGATGTGCAGTCTTCGACTTTGCCAGCGAGCCCGGAAGCTGGAACCGTGCCTGGACCCGACGTTGTGGTCGGTGATCTGACTGGGCTGGCTCAGTTTGGAGGCAGCAGCGGAACTCAGGTCGGCCTTGCGGTCGGAACCGATTCCTGCAACTACGGGACCGTTGACCTCAACTGGTTTCAAAACCCGAGTAACGATCACCCCGTGATCCCGCAAAACCTTTATAGGATGAGCGGCGGCGCCAATAACGACGACCGGTTTGAACAGGTCGGTCAGTCGAGTGTAAAACATGCATTTACAGCGTTGACGCAAAATCTCTGCGGACTGGGTTGCAACGGCGTCGGGGGTACGCGTCTCGGCTCCGGTTGTTCCGATCCTTACGGTGCCAGCTTGAACTCCGGTCCCAGTCTCGGTTCACGTGCGTGGATCAACCCGTTCACCGGTTTCTATCCGAGAAATGACTCGGCAACGCCGAATAACACCCATACGGGACATACCCACCTCGGACCGTCACACAGGATCCTTACCGAGATCAGCGATCTCAATACAAGCCTAAACGCCGGCGCGACCTACTATGCGGAGGGCCAGTACATCACGCCCCACGAATACGCGTGGTGCCAATCCAATCCGACGCAGTGCAACCAGAACAACAACGTTTCGTATCGCAGGTACAACGTTACAGGAACGGGCAGCCCGTTCACTTTCCAATCAGTCGGCTCGACCGTTCGGGTGAAGGCCGCGATCACCGCATGGTCCGGAGCCAGTCAGGCGGAAATCAGGCCTGACCCTTTGAACGACGGTATCGGAACTGTCGCTTACAAGGTGACGCAGACTTCACCGGGTGTGTGGCACTACGAATATGCGGTTTACAACCAGAATCTCGATCGAGGGATCCAATCGTTTAGCATTCCGACAGGGGCAGGCGTCTCATTGACCAATATAGGATTCCACGCTCCGCCGCAACATCCCGGGTGGACGGCTGACGGAACCGTCTCTAATCAAGGCTTCAGCAGTACAGCGTGGTCGCCGGTACAGGGTGCGGGGTCGTTGACGTGGAGCACTGATAACTTCTCGCTCAATCAGAACGCGAACGCCTTGCGATGGGGAACGCTCTACAACTTCCGCTTTGATTCGAATCGTCCGCCGCAGACCGTGAATGCCACGATCGGATTCTTCAAGACAGGAAGCCCGATCAACGTACAGGTCCAGGGCCCTGCCCCGGCGGCGGCCGTCAACGTTTCGGTCTCCGGACGTGTGACCAATTCCGGCGGCTCGGGTATCGGTGGAGTTTATGTCTTCATCATCGACTCGGGAGGCGCCCTTCGAACGGCTGTGTCCAGCCCTTTCGGGTATTATTCTTTTCAAAATGTATTGACCGGCCAGACCTACACGGTCGGTGCTACCTCGAAGCGGTACAGCTTCCCGGACCCGGTTATGGTAACCGTTAGTGACAACGTAGTTGATTTGAATATCCAGGCCCAGCCATAAAGACGTACCGACAATGAGTTGACTTACAAAAGGTGGCCGAATGGTCACCTTTTTTTTAATTGAGCGCCAGCAAAAACGTGGTTCAGCTTTCTGCCGGATAAACTTTTCCACTTGTGAAAAATAAATTCGAAATGCCCCACTCATAGTAGAAAAATGCGAAAGAAAGAGTGTATGCTTATTCATAAGACGTCTGGGGTCCAGGTCACTTCTTAAAATCATACCCAAGTAGCGATGTTTGAGGGCGGCGGTAACTCTTTTCAAGCAGTCTAGGAACCTTCGGAATTTTCAGGTTCAGATCACATTCAAAATGGCATTTAAATCCTTGTTTAGTTTATTCTCGAGCGACCTCGCTATCGATCTCGGAACGGCGAATACGCTCGTATACGCCAAGGGCCGCGGGATAGTCGTCTCGGAACCATCGATCGTCGCGATTAACAAAGTGACGAACCAGGTCGAGGCCGTCGGGCGCGACGCAAAAGAGATGCTGGGCCGGACACCGGGAAATATTGTTGCGATCAGGCCCATGAAAGACGGCGTTATTGCGAACTTTGAGGTCACGGAAAAGATGCTGCAGCATTTTATCCGCAAGGCTCACAACGGAAAATCGTGGGTACGGCCGCGGGTCGTGATCGGGATACCGTCTGAGATAACACAGGTTGAACGGCGTGCGGTTGAAGACTCGGCATATCGGGCCAAGGCATCGGAAGTTTATCTTGTCGAGGAAGCCATGGCCGCCGCGATCGGTGCCGGTCTGCCAATCACGGAACCTCACGGAAACATGGTCGTCGATATCGGCGGCGGTACAACCGACATCGCTGTTATCTCGCTTTCAGGCATCGTCTATTCGCGGGCGGTTCGTGTCGCGGGTAACGAGATGGACGAAGCGATCACCCAGTACATCAAACGTAAATACAATCTGCTTATCGGCGAACGAACTTCGGAGGCGATCAAGATCGCACTCGGAAGCGCATTTCCGCTAGATGAACCTCTGTCAATGGATGTCCGTGGACGAAACCTGATCGAGGGAATTCCGAAGACGATCACGATGACCGACGAAGAAATTCGCGAAGCTCTTTCGGACGCCGTTTCGACCATCATAAACGCCGTTCGCGTCGCGCTGGAACGAACTCCGCCGGAGCTTTCCGCGGATATTGTCGAACGAGGGATAGTTCTAACCGGCGGTGGTGCACTTCTCAAGAATCTCGACAAGCGGTTAATGATCGAAACCGGACTCCCGGTAGTCATTGCGGACGACCCGCTTTCGTCGGTCGTACTCGGCACCGGCAAGATGCTCTCGGACATCGAACTTCTCAAGCGCGTCAAGTGGGATAATTCACTCATGACAGGAAATTAAGCTAAAGGAGAAGGAGAAAGGAGATAGGGTAAAGGAGAAATTTCACCCTTTAGACCTTATCCCTTCACCTTTATCCTTCAGAGAATGGTTGAGCGTAGTCAACAGGAAGTATGGCGGATGACACCTTGGCTGGTGATCATTCTGCTTTTAGGGAACTTCATGCTGATGGCGTTTGACGCTCGGGAGATAACCTCGGGCCAGCGGATCATTCGGGTATGGTCTCAAACTGTCGCGGATTTCATTCAGTCGCCGGTCACCAATCTAAGCTCCGGCATCTCCAACTACTTCAGCTCCATCTCTAACCTACGGTCAGCCCAGAGCGAGAACGACCTGCTCAAGGAAAAGGTCCAGGAACTCGAGCTCGAAAAAAAGGGCATAGAAGACCTAACATCGGAGAACGACCGGCTTCGAGCACTTCTCAGCCTCAAAGAAACCAGTAAGCACAAGGTGCTGTACGCTACGATAATCGGCCGTGATCCGAGTGTCTGGTTCGACTCTTCCATTATCAACCGCGGAAGTCTCGATGGTGTGAAGCTGAATATGCCCGTTATCAGCGACGGCGGACTGGTTGGTCGCGTGACGGCCGTTGGTCCGCTCACGGCTCAGTTCGATCTGTTGACCCGTGATAAGTCAGGCGTCGGTGGTGTTATCGGCGAGATCGGGTCGTCGAATATCCTCGGCGTTGTAGCCGGCACAAGCAAGCGAGATGTCGTGGAGATGAAGTATGTAGCGGGCAGCGCTGAGGTACAGCCCGGCCAGATGGTCTACACCACCGGGCAAGACGGTATTTATCCGGCCGGACTGAAGATCGGCGAGATCGTTGAGGTGAGGTCGGGCTCGGCGACGGTTCCGCACCAGATCCTTATCCGGCCGAGCGCCGGCATCAACTCGATCAAGGAGGTCGGCGTGCTCCTCTACGAACCGCCCGACCGGAGCACATTCGATCAGAAACTTCCGAACGCGGTGAAAGTTCCGAAGAAGTAACGGCGATGGAAAATCTCAAAATCACAATTGCGTTGATCGTCGCTGTACTGCTTCAGTGGTCACTTAGAAATGTTTCCGAGGTCTTCGCGTATATCGACTTCCCGCTCATTGTGGTCGTTTATGCTGCACTTCAGCGCAACTCGATCAAAGCTATCCTGTTCGGCACCGTAGCGGGCATCGCCGTGGACGCTCTCAGCAGCGGTCTTCTCGGTGCTAACGCCTTCTCTAAAACTTTGATAGCGTACCTGGTTTCAGAGCTCGCCCGGCGTGTCTACATGGACAACCTTTTACTGCGTATCCCCGTCATAGCCGGAGCCTGTGTGCTTGACGATCTGATCTATTGGGGAATGCACTGGGTGCTGGGACAGCCGCCGTCCGGACCATTGTTTGTCGTCGTCTCCTACACCCTGATCGGAACAACGATAGCCGGTACTATCACCTTTCTGTTACTTGATTTTGTACTGACCGAGAAGGTCCGGCCCCGGCGACGTGAAATGTTGTCGTCCCGCCGGCAGACGCGGCGCCGAAATCCTATCCGATTGAGCAAGTAGCCGAATATGAAGCTGAACGAGCCTTCCCAAAATGTTGGTCTCCGGATCGTTGCGATCCAGATCGTCGCGTTCGTCCTCCTGGCTGTACTCGGCGTCCGCCTTTATTACCTGCAGGTTGTGCGGGGTGAGCATTACAGCGAGCGAGCCGAGAGTCAACGCATTCGTCATATTCCGATTCCCGCTCCGCGCGGAGTGATATTCGACCGCCACGGCAAAATACTTGTTGACTCGCGCCCGACGTGGAATGTAGTTCTGTCGAACGAGCCGATCAAGACTATCGACGTTACCTCGCGTGTCGAGGAATACGCCGAAGGGCTTGATCTGGAAACAAGCTTTGTCGTCGAGCGCCTTAATCTGATCAAAAAGCAGAACGAGTTCGAAACGATGGTTCTCAAAGAGAATGCCACGATGCAGGACATCGCCTGGGTCGAATCGCACTCTCTCGAGTTTCCCGAGCTTCGTATTGAAAATCAGCCGCAACGGTACTATCCGAACGGCACGCAACTCGCGCATGTTCTTGGCTACGTTGGCGAGATAAGTCCGAAGCAGCTGGAAAGCGACGAGTGGAAAGAGAAAGGATTGAAAGCCGGAGACATTATTGGCAAGGGCGGTCTTGAACAGTATTACGATGAATATCTCCGCGGCAAGCCGGGCTACCGCAAGGTGATAGTCGACAGCCGTGGCCGCGTTCAGAGCGAGATCGGCGTTTTGCCGGCGCAGGCCGGGCAGGACATGGTTTCCACGATCGACCTTGATCTGCAGCTAACAGCTGAGCAACAGCTCGCCCAGTCTTCTACAAAACGAGGGACGATCATCGCGATGGATCCGAACAACGGCGAGATTTTTGCCATGGCTTCTCTACCGTCGTTCGACCCAAATGTTTTTGTGCAGGGCAGCAAGACGCCCGAGGGCAGGAAACAGATCGCGGCGTACTGGCAGAATGAAGAGCGACCGCTGCTGAATCGCGCGATCCAGGGACGTTTTCATCCGGGTTCGACGTGGAAGATCCCCGAGTCGGTTGCAGCATTGCAGCAAGGGGTTGTCTCAGTCGGACGTTCTAACATTGTCTGTGGTGGCGGGCTGCAAGTAGGCAATCGATTTACGCGTGATACTAGTGGGAATCACGGCTCACCAGATCTACCCGCCGCGATTACACACTCCTGCGATGGCTACTACTATCGACTCGCTCTAAAGATGGGTCTCGATGGACTCAAGAAGATGATAGAAGCATTCGAATACGATAAGCGCACGGGGGTTGATCTTCCGAATGAAAAGGTTAGTCAAACTCCTAAATCTTTCGAGCCCTACATTAGAAAACGGGATGGCGGAAAGTGGAACGATATCGAGACGGTGTTTGCGTCGATTGGTCAGGTCACGGTTAATGTGACACCTATTTCAATGATTCGAGCAGTCTCCAGCGTGGGCGTTCAGGGCCGAATGTATGTTCCCCATTTTCTTAAGGAGTTCAAGGCGAT
>JBKJOR010000398.1:0-9904 GCA_046595575.1 Pyrinomonadaceae bacterium
AGTATCCAAAGGCTAGCGAATAAAGCGAGATTATAGCACACGAGGCGAGATAGGACTTTTCCCGGCCGAAGCCTTTTTGGTGATGGTTCCGCGCAACAGAATGCTTAATTCCTTTCGACGAATCGTGCCGAAGCTCACTCTCCACTCCAGTTTAAAAAGAGGTAGCTGGCGTGGCCCACGTGCGTGCGAGGTGAGCGGACCGACAGGGTTCTATTTTCTGTTCTTGCCTTGCAATAGCCCGAGCAGTGCTTTTTCTTCGGGTTCGTACTCGGATTCAACACGATGGATCCGGCGCGTTTTCTTTGGATGAAATTCGTCGAGCGTGACGCCGGATTCGTAGGCACTGAGGACGGCGGGATGGATATATGAACCACGGCAAACGGTAGGAGTGTTCCCGAGCTGCTCCGCCACGGACTTCACCGCGTTGACGACATTCTTTTTCATCTGCCGTTCGTCGTCTGCCGTTCCGATCTCGGCAAGTGCGACCGCAGCCAGAAGCGTTCCACCCCAGGTGCGAAAGTCTTTCGAAGAGAAGTCGGGTGTCGTCGCTTCTTTGATGTAACGGTTTATCTCGGCCGGTTTGATCGGCCGCGGCTTTCCCGTCTCGTCGACATAGTGGAACAGTTTTCGTGCACCGCCGAGCTGCTTTAATTCTTTGACCACGCCGGCGAGTTCCTCATCGACGAGCACTTTTCGGTGTTTGATGTGGCTCTTCCCGACAAAGTCGAATATGAGTTGGCCACCACGCTTGATCTCGACGTGCTTGTTCTGCAGCGTCGTGATCCCGTACGTTCGATAATGATGAGCGCTCTTCTCGGTACCGATACGGATGTAGAGCGAGTTGATGAGCCGCATCATAACGGCAAGCACCTTCTCACGTGGAAAGCCCTCAAGCGATATGTGTTCGTTGGTCACCGCCCGAAACCGAGGTAAATACTCGCCAAACCGCTCGATCTTTTCGAACTTCTTTCGCTGTTGCTTCTCAGAGAACTTCGAATGATAGAGATACTGGATGCGACCGGTCGTATCCATCCCGACGGACTGGATCGAGCTGCTGGCGGCTGGCGAAATCCGGACATGTCGCCATGCCGGCGGGATCACGAGCAACGCGATCCGATCCAGGTCATCCTGCCGCGTGATCTTTTTGCCAGTGTTGTCCGTGTAATAAAAGCCCTTCGACTTTGATCCTTTCCGCTGCCACCACTTCGCACGCCGTCCCTTCTCGATCGTTTGGCGGGCCTTAGCGGTATCGAATATCGGTTTTGGAAGTGCCATTTCCCCTCGCTCGCTAAATCTCGTTGCCAGTATACCGAATTCAGATGCACCAGAGTTCGATACTTTTGCCAGACAAAAAAGGGCAGGAACAACTCGTTCCTGCCCCGATGCTATCGATCTCAATTGAAGGGCTATTCCGTTACCGGTTTGCCGTCCGAATCAAGGATAGTGATCGAGTAACCCAGATCTTTCAGTCCGGGCTCGATCGTTTTCCGGTCGCCGACGATGACAATAGCCATCTTCGAAGGGTCAAGGTACTTCTTCGCTACCCGATCAACATCGGCGATCGTCACCGAATTGACTTTCGAAATGTATTCGTTGAAGTAAGAATCCGGCAGACCGTACGTCACGAGGTTTGAAAGTTGGTTCGATATAGCACCGACCGTCTCAAAACCCGACGGATAGCGCCTGATCAGGCTCTGCTTGTTGTAATCAAGCTCCTTCTGCGTTACCGGGCGACCTCCGCGAATGTCATTGAGTTCCTTCATGAACTCAGCGATCGCCTCTTTGGTGACCGCGGTCTGAATATCGCCGCCGGCCGAAAAGGGTCCTGCCCCGCGTCGGAAAGTAAATCCGCTGCGTGCGCCGTAGGTGTAACCCTTGTCTTCACGCAGATTCATGTTGATCCGCGATGTAAATCCGCCACCAAGAATCGTGTTCATCACGTTGATCGCGTAGTAGTCCGGGTTCATTCGGTCGACACCGACCTGGCCGATCGATACGACGGACTGTGCCGAATTCGGTCGGTCGACAAGATAAATACCGGCCTTATCAAGTGTCTTCGGCATGCCAAGCTCTCTGGCAGAAACATTGGTGCCTTTCCATCCGCCAAAGGCTTTCTCAAGCTGGCCCTTCAGTGCAGCCTTGTTGAAACTGCCGACGACGATCAGCGTCGCGTTAGTCGGTTTGTAGGTCGATCCGTAGTACGTGACGAGATCGTCGCGTGTTATCGCTTTGATCGAGCTTTCGCTATTGGTGCGCCCGTAGGCGTGATCGCCGTACAGCACCTTGTTGTAAACCACATCCGAGATCGCATTCGGATTTGATTTCTGCTGGCGAAGGCCGATGAGCAGACGACCGCGAAGGCTCTCGACCTCGGTCGCAGGAAATATCGGATTCTGTACCACGTCCGCATATATGTCGATCGCTTTATCCAGGTTTCTAGTCAGTGTCTGGATCGAAACGTTGGTCGAGTCCCATCCGGAGGACGAATTCATATTCGCTCCGATCGATTGCAGTTGATTCGCGATATCCGCAGCCGAACGCGTCGCCGTTCCGTCATCAAGTAGCTGTGACGTGATCGATGCCGCACCGGTTCTTCCGTCCGGTTCATTGGATGATCCCGTGCGAAATACCATGTTCATCGAGACGATAGGCAGTTCATGCTGCTCGACCATCCAAAGATCCATTCCGTTCGAGAGCTTTGTTTTCTCGATCGGTGGAAGTGCAAACTTCGGGTCGGGACCGGGTTTCGGGAGCTTTGCCGTCTGCTCGGCCATCATCGCGTCGTCTTTCTTCGCGTCGGTCTTAGGCGTCGTTGCTGTGGTCGTACGGTCGGCTGCACGCTGGGTGCGAGCAGCTTCACCAGCACGGGGAGTGTAGGTCATAACGAGCCGATTCGGCGTCAGGTACGTGTTCGCCACGCGCTGAACGTCGGCTGGGGTTACCTTTCGATAACGGTCGATATCGGCCTGGAACCAGTTAGGTTTACCGACGTAACCGGCGAATGTTGCCAACTGACCCGCCTTGCCAAGCACCGTCTGCAAACCAAATACCGACTGTGATTCGATGCTGTTGAGGGCTCGCGACATCTCTTCGGCCGTCGGCGGCGTAGTCTTAATTCGAGCAATTTCCGCGTCGATCTCTTCCTCGATATCGTCGAGCGATTTACCGGGACGTGCCGTTGTCTGGATCTGGAATAAGCCAGCTACCTCGTTAGTTCCACTGAAGGCTCCGATCTGCTGTGCCATTTCCTTGCCGTAGATGAGATTGCTCTGGAGCCGTGAGGTGCGTCCGCTGGAAAGAATAAAACTGAGGTAATCCAGCGCCGGTTCGTCCGGTGCGTAGGTCCGCACTCCATGCCAAACGAAATAACGACGACCGAGAGGCACAGAATCTTCGACACTTGTGCGGATCTCTTTCTCGAGTTTTGGCTGAGCCGGATTAGGCCGGGTTATCTCTGCACCGCTTGGCATCGGACCGAAATACTTTTCGATCCATGTCCGAGCCTGCTTTTCCTGGAAGTCACCGGAGAGTACAAGAATAGTGTTGTTCGGCACGTAGTACTGCCGGAAGAACGCCTTGACGTCATCCATCGATGCGGCCTGAAGATCTTCGAGCGAGCCGATCGTCGTCCAATTGTACGGGTGACCCTTTGGATACATGATCTCCCCGATCTTCTCGAACGCCGTACCGTACGGTTGGTTGTCGACGCGTTGGCGACGCTCGTTTTTCACGACGTCACGTTGATTGTCGAGTTTGTCCTGTGTCATTGCGTCGAGCAGCCCGCCGAGGCGGTCTGCTTCCATGAACAAGGCAAGTTCAAGAAAATTGGACGGCACCGTCTCGAAATACCACGTACGATCCTGGTTAGTTGTCCCGTTGATGGTCGCACCTGCCTCTTGAAGGGGCGTGAAGTAATCGGCGTTGTAGTTCTTTGAGCCCTGGAACATCATGTGTTCGAAGAGATGAGCAAAGCCGGTTCGCCCCTCGACCTCATTCTTCGCTCCGACGTGATACCAGACGCCGACCGAAACGACAGGCGTCGAGCGGTCCTCGTGCAGCAGCACTCGAAGTCCATTCTTCAATTTGTACTCTTTAACCGCGATCGGCGGTAACTGGTCGCCGCTCCTTTGCGCAAAGGCCGTCACAGTCAGCAGTGAAACTGCTACCAGACCGGCAAAAATCTCCTTCATTCGCATAGCAAACTCCTTAATTTTTGAATGTAAAAAATAGACGTAATCGGGTTGCGCGTTTACGCGTGGTGTCTGGTTATCTTAGAACCTGACACCCCGCATAAAGGCGCAACTATTACAAGATTCTGAAATTGCTTACGAGGATGCCCGCGTCTAGGTTTCACGCTTAGCAAGGGCGACGATCTTTTCGCGCTTCGAAACAACCACGCCACCTGGTTTTTCAACCGTGATCGCGTACATTTTAGTATTTCGAGGTGCTAGCTTAGCGTCGATCGGGACGATAACTTCGCCATCGGCAGCGACATTAAAAGTTCCGCCGTCGATCGGCGTCTTGTCGTCCTGCGTCTCGTCGAAGATCCAGAGCTGGTACGTTTCTTTTCCGGGATCGTTCTTGGGAAGTCCACTGAGGCGCATGTAACCCGCCTGTTTTGCGTCGCTCCAAACGATGTCGCCTGCGGGCGCCAATTCTTTAACGTTGCCCGCACCCCATGTTCCCTTGGCGAGGTCGAGTGCCGTTTCCATCAGACGCAGCCTTTCTTGCGCCGGGGAAAGTCGTTCTAAGGGCGTCGGTGTGGGCACGGGATTTCTAACCACCTCGGGTGCCGGCCGCACGTAAAAGAGATTAAATGCCAGCACGATAGACGCAACGGCAGCCAATCCCCATCCGAGCCACCCGAACCACGATCCCGCCGGAGCTTCTTCCGCTACCGTAGAAGCGGTCCAGGTGGGAATGGACGCGAGTGGTTGCGAAGCAAAATACGTATCAGCGTCCGCCGCGATCCTTTCGCGAAGGGACGCAGGCATTTCCTCCAGTCTGTGTATTCCTGTCATCCCGATCGAGGCTGCCGTCAGCTCAAATGACAACGATTCGTCGATCCCGCCACTTTGCCGCTGTAGATCGACGAGCTGACTCTCGTCGTTGCCCTCTAGACCGTAAACGGCCTTTTTGATAAGGAGGTCAAGCATGATTTCATTTATGTCTTTGTTCATACTGTTACCCCCTCAAAAGTTTTTGTCCCACCGAGACCGAGCAACTCCCTTGCCTGCAGAATGCCGCGACGTGCGTGCGTCTTTACCGTTCCTAGAGGCATCCCCGTCCTATCAGAGATCTCCTGATGCGAGAGGCCGTCGACTATCGACAACTGCAAAACCTGCTGCTGCTCGGGCCGTAAGGTCTGGATCGCTTTCGCGGCCTCTTCAGCCTCGACCGAAGTCTGCAGGCTGACATCGAACCGGTTAGCCGGTTCGTTAATAACGTCTTCGAGCGAATCGGGTGAAAGGCGGCGTTTTGAATAGCGAATCCGGTCGATTATTCTTCGTCGGGCGATCATCGCGATGAATGTTGTCTCGGAAGCTTGGTCAGCGTCGAAACGTTTGGCATTTTTCCAGACATCGACAAAGATTTCCTGAACAGCGTCCTCCGCATCGTCCGAATTGTTTAGCATTCGCCGAGCTAGTGACCAAACAAGGCCGCCGTACGTGTCCAGACAATCCTGGACCGCAGTTGCATCGCCGTTCGCAATTCTTTTTAGGATAGCTTGAGCCACAGATAAGAGTTTGATTTGCTCCTCTAAGCTACCGCACTTCCCCCGAAAAGACCAAGTTCATAACATTGCGACTCGCACGACTGACCGCATCATTGAGTTCGACAACTGTTATCGATCGGTTTTAAATAGGCGCTATTTAAAGCGTGAAGGGCGGGATATGCCAAAAATTATAAGCATGGTGAAGGTTGTGATCGCCGATAGCAGACAGAACTGGCAGAAGGCACCGATCACGTAAGCCTGCAGGTAGAGCAGCCATGCCGTGACGGCGGCCATTAACAGCACCTGGCCACCGAAGACCATCCACATGAGACGGTTACCGAACGCGGCGAGGATAGCCAGTGAGAAGGCGAAAAAATAAGCTAACGCTCCGAAAGCGGCGAGAGGGATTCCGGCAATCTCGGCATACGCACTCGTGAGAACGGTCTCGCAGCCGGAGATCAGGCTGCACGGGACCGGTTCGGCCGTCAGATGATGGATCGTAAGATAAACCGAATCAGCAACTCCGACAAGGGCGACAAGAGCTGCCGCAAGCGGCAGTTTGGATATCGAACCATCCGAATCATCTATCAGTTCCGCGTCTGTCATTTTTTGATCGGTGAATTGGCTGTGTTGCTCGCTGGGGCTGCGGCCGCAGGTGAAGCGGCAGGTGATGCGGCAGGTCTAGCTGGCTGGGTCTGCGCCGCCGGAGCTTTTTGCAATTCCGCATCGATGATCCGCCTCATGCCGGCGACGTTTGCGTCGGGAAACGGGATTGCCTGGCCATTGACGTAGATCGTCGGAGTCGAGCTTACATTCAAAGCACGGCCGCGAGCCATGTCGAGGTCAACGCGGGATTTTGCCGACATGCCGGTGATATCGTTTTGCCACTGCTGCACGTCGAGGCCTATCTTTTGAGCGTACTCCGCCCAAAGCTGCTTATGATTAGCACTCGGACTTGCCCATGCCTGCTGATTCGCGAATAGCTGATCTTGCATCATCCAAAACTTTCCCTGGCTGCCAGCCGCTTCTGCCGCGACGGCTGCGTCATAGGCCTTGTCGTGCATTTGCAAAGGATAATTTCGAAATACGAGTTTTATCTTGCTTCCGTAGATCGACTGTATCTCTTTCACCAACGGATGGACGGCGGCGCACGAACCGCACTGGAAATCGGCAAACTCCTCGACCGTGACCGCAGCGGTGGCCGAGCCAAGCATATTCGGCGGATTCGCGCCGAGCGGTGCATTGACCGGAGGCGTGCTCCGCGCCTGATTAGCAGCCGGCGTAGAGTTTGCATTTGAATTCGTTGCTGGCTTTGACTGGCTATAAAACCACCAACCGGCTCCGACAACGCCGACAAGTACCAATACGATAATTAGGACCGGGATACCGCTACCGCTGTCCTTCTTTTTCACTTCTTTCATTTTCTGTTCTTTCATGCCCTTCTATTTCACGGCCCGTAAACGTTTTTTATTCTCCGGGATTTCCAGCATAGATTTAAGCGAGGTCTTGACGGTCTCGGTGATCCCGTTCACATCGAGCGAGTACTGAGCGAGCAAAACCTTCGGGTCGCCATGCGTTACGATCTCATCGGCGACACCAAGCCGCACGACCTTCAACTTGTCTTGTAATCCATTTGCTTCGAGTGTCTCGAGCACCGCCGAGCCGAACCCGCCCGCTAGATAAGCCTCCTCGACGGTGACGATAAGTGCGTATTGGTCGGCGATCCGCAAGATCATTTCCTCGTCGATAGGTTTGACGAACCGGGCATTAACAACGGTTGCTTCGATGCCTTCGGCACTCAATTGCTCGGCGGCTGCGATCGATGGCGTGACCATCGAACCGTAAGCGACGATCGCGACATCCTTGCCTTCGCGAAGAGTTTCCGATTTGCCGATCTCGATCAATTTCGGCTTCATCGAAATATCTGCGCCGACGCCGTTGCCGCGCGGATATCGAAGCGCGGCCGGGCCGTCGTGTTCGATCGCGGTGAACATCATGTCACGCATCTCGGCCTCGTCCTTCGGCGCCATCAGGACGATATTCGGATAGCCGCGAAGATAGGCGATATCCAGAAGTCCGTGATGCGTCGGTCCATCTGCACCTACGATGCCGGCACGGTCCATCGCAAACGTGACATTAAGATCCTGAAGGCAGACGTCGTGTATCAACTGGTCAAAGCCGCGCTGCAGAAACGTCGAGTAGATCGCCGCCACAGGCTTTAAGCCTTCGCACGCCATGCCGGCACAGAACGTCACTGCGTGCTGCTCCGCTATCCCGACGTCGAACGCACGTTCCGGAAACTTCTCGAGGATCTTGTCGACACCGGTTCCATCCGGCATGGCAGCGGTCAGTGCGACTATCCGCTCGTCGTCGGCCATCAGCTCACACATCGTCTCGCCAAAGATCTGGGTGTAAGTCGGTGCTGACACGCTACTAGATTTGTGCGGCAAGCCGGTCTTCGGGTCAAAGGGGCCGGTGGCGTGGTATGCGTAATAATTCTTTTCAGGGTTCGGAAACCCCTTGCCCTTTGTCGTCAGGGCATGGACGATCACCGGACCGCCATCCACTTTTTTGGCTTCTTGAAGCGCCCGCACCATCGCCGGTACGTTGTGGCCGTCGACATAGCCGATATATTTGAATCCCAGTTCATTGACGAGAGCTCCGGGCAGAACAGCCGCCGCGATCGCATCCTTCACCGACTTGGCCGCGTGACGCAGATGACGGCCGATACCGGGAACGCTCTCGAGAGCGTCGCCGATCTCTTCCTTGAGATGTTGATAACTCTGAGCTTCCTTGATGCGGTTAAGATATCCGCTCAACGATCCGACCGCCGGAGCGATCGACATTCCATTGTCGTTGAGGATTACGATGAGCCGTGATTTCAGATGGCCCGCCTGGTTGATGGCTTCCATTGCCATTCCTCCCGCGAGGCTGGAATCACCGATCAGTGCGCAGACGTGGAAATCTTCGTCCTTCTTATCGCGTGCGACCGCCATCCCGAGCGCCGCCGAAAGCGAAGTAGACGCGTGACCAGCTCCGAAGGTGTCGTACGGCGATTCGTCGCGGCGAAGAAAGCCCGATAGTCCACCGAGTTGTTTAATCGTGTGAAGCTCGTCGCGCCGGCCGGTAAGGATTTTGTGAGCGTATGCCTGATGCCCGACGTCCCAGACGAGCCGATCGTCAGGCGTGTCGAAAACGTAATGCATCGCAACAGCGAGCTCGACCGCACCGAGCGAGGCACCCGTGTGGCCGCCGACGCGCGAACACGTGTCGATAATAAATTGGCGGACCTCGTCGGCAACTTCCTGAAGGTCTTCGACCCGCAACTGACGAAGATCGGCGGGCGAATTGATCTCGGATAAAAATCTCATAATGTTTAGGTCGGACTATCGGTCCGACCCGTCTCTCAAAACCCAGATTTTAGCCCTTGCGTTGCGAAAAGTTAAATCCGCAAGTCCGGGTTAGATCCTTGACGCTACCCGGTTTTTACATTTCTTTACAGGAGCGGTTGAATAACGTTCGACTATACCTGCCTGGTAAGCGTCAAACAGGGGAAGGCGAAAGCTGGATTATCACATTACAAGAGGTAAAAAATGTCATCAAAAAGTAAATTCTTCTCTTCCGCAATTACACTTGCCTTCGCTGTTGTGGCGTTCGGCACATTCGTGTCGGCCCAGGACGCCGCAAAAACGACTGAAGACGGCCAGAAGGTTGAAAAACACGGCCGCCGAGGCGAAGGCCACCGCGGAATGCGCGGCGACAAAATGGGTCGTCATGGTGGGAAGCGCGGCGGGATGTTCGGCCTTCGGGGCATCGAGCTGACCGACGCCCAGAAAGAGCAGATCCGTTCGATCCGTCAAGCCAACAAGCCGAGCGAATCTCAGATGGCGGAAATGAAGGCTATGCGTGATGCACGGAAGGCCGGCGGTGAGATCACTGATGCACAGCGTTCGCAGTTGAAAGCGAATCGCGAACAGCGGCGTGCAAATCAAGAGTCAGTGCGTGCTCAGGTGCTCGCCATTCTTACTCCTGCTCAGCGTACACAGCTCGAAGCCAACAAGGTCGAGATGAAGAAGCGACGTCAGGAGTTCCGCGAGAATCGTAAGGAACGCAAAGCTAACCGCGACGCGGTTAAGCCGACAGACGATAACTAATTCATTCGACGCGCTTTTTCGGAGCGGGTTGAAC
>JBKJOR010000233.1:0-2545 GCA_046595575.1 Pyrinomonadaceae bacterium
TCTATCGTCTTTATGTTTGTGATGGGCGCGTCTGTTCCGGTCTATCCACAAGATCGAGTCTTTCCACAAGATCGAGGTGGTCGTCTGCTCACTACGCCGATTGGCGACATTGCTTTCGAGGTGGTGGGGCAGGTCGGCAACCTCTCTCCCACTACCTCCAAACAATATGGCTACCTGTCCTTCATCAATGGTCTGAGCGCAGATCGTATTTTCACGACTGCCGACCCCACCATGCAGAACGAGAGTACGGCACTGTTCACATTCTTCACCGATGCGACGACGGAGCGGGTAATCGCCAATGGTCGCCTCCGCATCATCAATCGCGTGGGGACAACGACCATTTACGTTGACGACACACCGGACGGAACTTTCACCGATCGCGACTCGTTCCGCGATGGCGTCCCCGTTCTCACTTTGAACTACCGACAGCAAGTGATCCTCGACACGGGGGAAGCAGGAACTTTCACTGTCGTTAACCTCCTCACGGTGGTCTCGACGGAATCTATTGAGATTGGTGGTGAGAAATTGCGACTCGGAAAGGCAAGGGATCAATTCAGACAATTCTACAGCGGCGCTCCGCCGACAGGCACGCCCGCAATGAGCGGCGTGTTCGCCGGTTATGCAGTTGCTATCGAACCGGCGAGACCAGAACCGAAATAGGTCACTAGACCAATTCTGGCAGACACTTTCTTTTTCGCCAGCCGTCCGTGAAAAGCGGACGGCAGGCGCCGCAATGCTTTTGCCAGCAATCGTGTCGTGACGGTAATCATGAAATATATCGATGGGGAATGACGGCAGCCGCAAGACGGACGCCGGTGAGGTTATTTTCGTTGCCGATTCAGACGGCATAAATGTTCAGGAGTTTCATGCTCAGTGCGTGTCTCGCGGTAAACGTAGGCTGACTACGAACCTGTCCCACTGCCGTGCATTACACTTCGAATCGTTCCTCCGGGATGGGCCAGATTAGGCGCGACGGAAAAAAAAATTCATCGAAACGGAAAGACGCCGCGTCGGCTTTTGCAGGAAAATGCCTCATACACTCGGCGCTACGCGCATTTCTTGAAATGAACCATCCCGCTTGCGTCGTGATTAAAGTGGTATATCCTTGCCCCACAAATAATCGGAGGAAAAGCGCATGAATAAGAAGTTTGCCGTCATAGCGATTCTTGCAATGGTCGCAACGACCACGATCCCCTCAAAAGCACAGGTGCGGGCCGGCCAGAGGTTCACGGACTGGGAACCTATTGTGCATGTCCCGGCACCTATAAATTCTGAGTTCGACGACCACGCGGCGATCCTGTCAAAGGACGAGAAGACGATGTACTTTACGTCCAATCGAACCGGTTCGGTCGCGGGCAGCGAGGACATTTGGGTTTCGACTCGAAAAACCAGAAACTCGCCCTGGCGAACACCTTTCAACCTAGGTTCATCGATCAACACGCCGGCGATGGAACGCGTTAGATCGTTTTCTGCGGGCGGCAGAATTCTCCTCTTTCAAAGCGATCGGGGTGGCGGTTTGGGGCTGACGGATATTTGGGCAGTGGTCCGGGGACACGTAAACGACGACTCTGACTGAGGCGCGCCAGTCAATCTCGGCCCGACGATAAACACGTCGTCCACTGAACTCGCAGCGAATTATCTTTTCGCCGACGCGGGCCGTCTCAAGAAGCTTTTCTTTTCGAGCAACAAGCCGGGAGGATTCGGCGGACCTGATATTTACGAGAGCACCATCAACGACCTTGGCTTTCAGACCTCGGTCAACGTGTTCGAACTAAATTCGCCTTCCATCGAAACATGCTTTTGGGTAAGGGACGACGGGCTCGAGATAATCTTCAGCTCGAACCGTCCCAACATTACGGGCGACATTCAGCAGCATGATATGTGGGTTGCGACGCGCGATTCAGTTTACGACGTTTGGTCCGCGCCGACGCGGTTGGGGCCGAATATCAACGTCGCGGACTGGCAAGACGTGAATCCGGCGCTATCCTTCGACAATCAAACGATGATGATGGCGTCCAGACGTCCGGGCGGGATCGGCCCGGGTTCGTTCGATATCTACGTGACCACTCGCAAACCGATCGGTGGCAACCAGTAAGTCTTAACCGATCGCCTTGAATTCCTGCCACTGCTTTCTGAGCTTTGCCATAAACTCTGTGAAAGTCGCGTCGGTACGCACAGGGTCTAGGTTTGGATCGAGATCGTAGTAAGTGTAATTGGGGAAGCCGGTGTCGGTGGCCTTCTGAAGCCATTCGACCGTCTCGCCCGGCATGTCTGCCGCGGCATATGCGGACGCAATATTGTGCGCAGTGTGATGAAAATGTCCGTAATCACGCCCCATCTCCGCTGCCTTCGCGATGGCCTTTTCCATCGCTCTTTTCTTTCCAGCCTTTGCCAGCAGCAGCGCTGTGAGACTAGTAAAACTGCCGCCCTCATCGTTTGGAGAATCTCGTAAATGTTCGTCGATAATTGACGCTGCGTCCGAGAGACGGCCTGTTTGGATGAGTACTTCAGCTGTACTCCGTGACACAAGCATCGGACTTACATC
>JBKJOR010000320.1:0-19787 GCA_046595575.1 Pyrinomonadaceae bacterium
TCACCTTCAAACGCGGCAGCTCGCGGCAGGTCTTTATCAAATGTTCGGTATTCCGCTCACCGGACAGATAGTTGGTCAATCCCTGCGAATTCTCGAGATCAAAGTAGCTGTGAAGCCGCGGACGGCGAAGATCGCAGTCCACGATGACGACGTCCGCATCCGCTTGGGCAAGTGTGATCGCCGTATTGATCGCTGTGGTCGTTTTACCTTCGGAAGGCTGCGACGATGTAACAAGTATCGACTGCGGCGGCTTTCCGGCGGACGAGAACAGCAGCGATGTTCGGAGATGCCGATAGGCTTCGGCCATCGGCGAGCGCCGATCCTCCAGCGTTATTAAACCGGTCGACACGGCGACATTGCTTGTATTTCCGTTTCCGTTCGCCGCGGCAAGTTTCAGGCGAGACTTCTCCGAACCAAAGTGGTGTGGAATCAACGCGAGCGTCGGCAAACCGAGGTGGCGGCCGATGTCGTCCGAAGTCTTGACGGAATCGTCGAGGTAATCGAGTAAGAACGCGAGACCGATCCCGACCGCAAACGACACCAGAAACGCGACCAGAATGTTTCGCGTCCGCTGCGGGCCGATCGGTCCGCCGGGCGTGACGGCATTCGCCGCGATCTTGATATTGTCCGGGCGTCCGCTCGCGATCGCGAGTTCCTGTTCCTTTTGACGTTGCGTGTAAGTGTCGAGCAAATTACGATTCGTCTCGATCTCACGCTTCTTCGTTGTTAACTCGGTCTGCGCCTGCCCCTGAATGTTGGCCTGTGCCGCTTCCTGCTCGTAGGCACCTAGCGACTGACCTTCCTGTTTCTGGGCCGCCGTAAGCTGTGAACGCAGAGCGACGAGAGCTCCGCCGACGGCATCCTTCTCGATCTTCTTTTGATCGCGTTCAATTATGCTGCTGACCTCGCGTTCGGTCTTCTCTTTCGTCGAGGCAAGCGAAGTAATCCGCTCTTCAACTTCTTTGACCTTTGAATATTCCGGCGTGTACTTGACCAGAAGCTCGGCCTTTTCCGCGTTAGAATCCTGAATCTTTTTCTCTATATCGCGGATCTGATCCTGCAGCTTGGCCTTTCGCTCGGTGTTCAAGCGCATCGTGTCCTGAAAGATCTTATTCTCGTAGAGGTCAGGGATGTTCATCCCTTCGCCACGGCTGCTCGCTTGCAGCGCCGCGTTATATCGCGCTTCGAGCTGACGGCGTCCTTCCATCGCCTTGAGCCACGTTTCACTCATTGTCTGCAGTCGAGAGGCGGACAGTTCCTGACCTTTCTCCTGCAGGGGCAACCCGCTCGAGCGCATATAGCTGATGAGATCAGCCTCCTGTTCGCCGATCGTTTTGCGCAGTTCTTCTATCGAACGCGTCAGATCTTCGTAAGCCCGACGGGCTCCTTCCGTTTCGCGCTCACCGTCCTTTTCGATAAAGACTTCCGCCACCTTGTCCGCAACACGTGCCGAAAGGTCGGGTTTCGGCGTTGTAATACTCACGTTAACGAGATTTGTTCGCTCCTTCGGTTGAATCGCTAATCGACCGTTCAGGATCACGGCATAAGTCTCTGCTCTTGACTTCTCTTCGGCGGAAAGCTGGATATTCTGCGCTGCTTCCGAACCCGGCGCGACCTCCGCGACGACAGGTAATGAATTCGCCGAGTCGGCATCTGCTTTGCCGCTCGAAAAAACGGATCGCAAACCCGACAAGATCCCTTGATTCTCATTACCGAACAGGTCCGGATCTTTGTACAACCCGAGGCGGATAACCACCTCCTTCATCAGATCGCTGTTTTGCAACAGTTCGAGTTGGGTGTTGTAGTAGTTCGCGTCGTTACCGAAGTTGATGTTGATGGAATCCTTCGACTGTACTTTCGGCTTCCGAGGTTCGATCACGATCTCTGTCGTCGCTTGATATTGCGACGGAATACGATACATGTAGAAAGCGGCAGCGGCGGTCGCAAGGGCGGTCAACGCCAGAATTATCGGTAGCCTTTTCTTTACTACGTTAAAATACTGCTGAATCGACCGACGGCCCTCACTAACCTCATCGTCATAAAATGCCGGATAGGTTGCAGGATATTCACCCTTCGGTGCTCTCAAATCGAGCGATTTTGGCAAGGGCGTCAGCCTTTGATCTTGTTCCATACCTCTAAATACTTCTAATAGTTCAACTACCGAATTAACTACTGGTTCTCGCAGACGTAAGTTTGGTTTATACCACACTAAGACCTATTTTCACGAAGATTTTAGAGGTTAATGAAGTTCAAGCCGTTGCCGCCTATCTTTTCTAACGAGCGATAAACCCCGGTTTTGTTGGCCGCGATAGCCGAATGTTATACTCCTAGTTTCAGTTTAAGGTCCTGATCCGACCTCGACGGCATAGTATGAGTTCATCCTCCCGGAAGGGACAAAATAGCGACGCTTTTGACTTTAACCTCGGTATTCCAGGGTACAAGTACTCCGACCTGTTTGATGCGGCCCGCCTCGCTGAGCTGGCCGAAAGATTCTATTCGGAGATCGCGGCAAAGGAACCGATCCTGCATGATGCTCTGAGAAAGTACATTGAGACTCGCGGTCGGGGACTGGAGAAAAGGGCTGCTTCAAAGCTGCTTACCGATTCGGCACCCTTCCTATCCGATTTTGTGGCGAGAATGTTTGGAATCACCTCCGAACGCGCAGAACTCGAAAGCGAGATCCTTCGCCAGAACCCGATCTGGAAATACAAATTTTTTGTCCAGCGCCGCGCCGCAAAGACATTCACCCCTGAACTGCTCACTGCAATCGATCACCCGGTGCTGACCCGAGCTCTGACAGAACTTCGGAACACCGGATTCGATGAGACGCTGGTCTGGGACGACGAACTTGGAATTGCCGAGATCACCGCTCGCCTTCTCGATGCAGAGGAGATCCTAGCCAAAGGTGGCGAACTCGAATCCAGCGGGGTCGAGACCCTAAACAAGCTGCGCACCGCGTTCGACAAACTGAAAGACAAGACTTTCGGCAGAGTATTTTCGCAGTTTGTTTTGGAGATCGATGCCGCGGGCGACCTGCTCCAGGTAAAGGCCGCTCTGCGGCTTATCGAAGCCTGGTCCGCCGCCGAATTCTACAAGAAGGAAAAGCGTTGGAAGGCCTTCAAGACACCGCACGCTCTGGACTATCAAAATCTCGTCCATCTGATCCACCCTATCGAGAAGATACCGAATCTGATGCGCGGACTGGATAGCGAACTTCGCCGACGAGATGGATTCAAGCTCACCGATGACCGCGGCACAATGCGCGACGCACTCTACGAGATCGACTACTGCATGATCTGTCACGAACGTGACAAGGATTCGTGTTCGACTGGCCTGCACGAAAAGGACGGCTCGTTAAAACGAAATCCGCTCGGCATCAAGACGGACGGCTGCCCTCTTGACGAAAAGATCTCGGAGATGCACCTGCTGAAAAAGCAGGGCGACCCGATTGGCTCGCTCGCTCTCGTGACGATCGACAACCCAATGTGCGCCGGCACCGGGCATCGGATCTGTAACGACTGCATGAAGGGCTGCATTTTCCAAAAGCAGGAGCCGGTCAATATTCCACTTGTCGAAACCGCAACGCTGACGGATGTTCTGGATCTGCCGTACGGCTTCGAGATATACAGCCTGTTAACGCGTTGGAATCCACTGAATGCCGAACGCCCTTACGAACTCCCGTACAACGGCAAGAACATCCTTGTAGTAGGTCTCGGCCCGGCCGGGTACACGCTTGCTCATTACCTCGCAAACGAAGGCTTCGGCGTCATCGGGGTCGACGGCTTGAAGATCGAGCCGCTTCCCGCCGAATGGACGGGTGATCTCGGCACGACCTGTCCGAAACCGATCCGCGATATTGGGGAGATCACCGAATCCCTCGACGAACGCATCCTTTCCGGTTTCGGCGGCGTGTCGGAATACGGGATCACGGTTCGTTGGGACAAGAATTTTCTGACGATGATGCAGTTGATGCTTGCTCGTCGTCGACACTTCCGCGCCTACGGAGGCATCAGGTTCGGAGGAACGCTGACGATCGAAGACGCGTGGAATTTCGGATTCGATCACATCGCGATCGCGACCGGAGCCGGACGACCGACGATCGTGCCGATGAAGAACAATCTCATCCGCGGTATTCGTCAGGCTTCCGATTTCCTGATGGCGTTGCAGCTAACCGGAGCTTTTAAGAAAGATACACTTTCAAACCTGCAGGTCCGGCTTCCTGCGGTCGTCATCGGCGGCGGTTTGACCGGCATCGACACGGCGACTGAGTTGTTTGCTTATTATCCTGTCCAGGTTGAGAAGATGCTCTCTAAATACGAGCAGATCGTCGAAGATTTTGGCGAGACGCAGGTGATGAAGCAGTTCGATCCCGAAGAGCTGATGGTCGTCCGCGAATTTCTAGAACACGGTCGCGAAGTCCGTGCGGAACGGACGCGAGCCGCGGCATCCGGCGAAGAGCCGAACTTTGTCTCGCTTGTGCAAGGCTGGGGCGGAGTGTCGCTGATCTACAGAAAGCGTTTGCAGGATTCGCCGGCTTATCGTCTGAATCACGAAGAGGTTCAGAAGGCGCTCGAAGAAGGAATTAATTTTGTCGAGTGCATGAACCCGGCCGAGGCCGTGCCTGACGAATTTAACGCAGTAAAGGCTCTGATCTTTGAGCGTCTGAATTACGACGCCGACACGGGCAGTTTCGATAAGACCGGAGAGATGGTCGAGTTTCCGGCTCGGACGGTATGCGTTGCCGCGGGCACTTCGCCGAATGTTATTTACGAGAAGGAAAAACCGGGCACATTCAAGCTCGACGAATGGCGACAGTTCTTTTTACCTCACAAACTTGAGCGTAACGGTGACGGAAACCTCCATGCGGTCGAAGCCGCAAAAGGCGAAGCGGGATTCTTCACCTCGTACGAGCAAGACGGCAAATTCATCTCGTACTACGGCGACAATCATCCGCAATACGCCGGAAATGTCGTCAAGGCGATGGCGTCCGCAAAGCACGGATACAAACATGTCGTTGAGTTGTTCGCGGATGAGATCACAAACACTAGCCGCGAAAACTCCCCTCCTGTCTTAGGAGGGGTGGCAGACGCCTCGGCTGACGGGGTGGTGCCGTCTTCCGGCGATTCCAAATTCGACGCCCTTGAAGCCGCGCTCGACGAACAGCTCCGAGCGTACGTCGTCAGGGTCGACCGACTCACACCGACGATCGTCGACGTCATCGTGAAAGCGCCGCTACAGGCGCGAAAATTCGAACCCGGTCAATTTTATCGGTTGCAGAACTTTGAAACCTCGGCTCCCATGATCGACGGCACGCGTCTGATGATGGAGGGTCTCGCTCTCACGGGTGCGTGGGTCGATGAAGAAAAGGGGTTGCTGTCGATGATCGTGCTTGAGATGGGAACGTCTTCGCGGCTGTGCTCGCTGTTGAAGGTCGGTGAGGAAGTTCTTGTCATGGGACCGACAGGTGCGCCGACCGAAATCCCTGAAAATGAAACGGTAATGCTTGCCGGCGGCGGACTGGGCAACGCCGTACTGTTCTCTATCGCACGCGAGCTTCGCAGAAAGAACAATCACGTACTTTATTTCGCGGGATACAAGAACAGCGCGGACCTTTTCAAACGCGAGGAGATCGAGAACGCGACCGACCAGATCATCTGGGCGACAGATGCCGGCGACGAGATCGTACCGCAGCGGATTCAGGATTCGCACTTTCGCGGCAACATCGTCCAAGCAATGGTCGCGTATGCCGAAGGTAAATTCGGCGATACAAAGGTTGATCTGCAAAACGTCGACCGAATCATCGCTATCGGTTCAGACCGGATGATGAATGGCGTCCGCGAAGCGCGTCACACCGCCCTAAAGCCGTACCTCAATCCGCAGCACACGGCGATCGGATCGATCAACTCGCCGATGCAATGCATGATGAAGGAAGTTTGTGCGCAATGCCTGCAGCGGCACGTCAACCCGCACACGGGCGAAGAGTTCTTCGTCTTCTCATGCTTCAATCAGGACCAGCATCTCGACTTCGTCGATTTCAAAAACCTCAACGAACGTCTCCGCGCAAACAGCATCCAGGAAAAGCTGACGAATATGTGGCTTGATCGGGCATTTGGACAGGAAGAGTTCAAGAAGTTGTACGGACAGCTTGTCTAGTGGGGTTGGCTGTCTTCCTGCATCTGCAAAAGCCTCCGCTACTAAGCTAAGTCCCATACCAGGACTACTGAATAAGATAATTGGCCACCGTCCAGATTCCGTTCTTCTCGAGAACCAGCGTGACGACCTCGACGCTCGGACCGTTTTCGAAAATAGTTTGGTACCGCACGGTCGCGCCAGAGTGATCGGGCTGTACCGGCAGGGATTTGATCAACGATGATGCGATAGGTTTGCGGTCGTTCACTCGCCCCCGCGCTTTTAGTCCGCCAACGCAGTATTCGACCCATAGCTTTTCATCAACCTGCTTTCGCGAGAGAGGCGATAGAACCAGATAACTCTCTTTACACTTTCCGGCGTCCCATCCAGCCAGCCACTTCTCGACCGCTGCCTGCGAGTCTGCAAATAGCTTGTCGGTTGCAGTGATCGGCTTGTCGGATTTCGGTACAAACTTTATCGACTTCATAAAGCTATCGAACACGATATGATCCGCTTTCTTGTACTCGGCCTTCGACAGATGTAGGTCGACCCAGTAACCGCCCTCAACATACTGGCCATAAATATCGAACATCTTCAACGGCATACTCCGCACTTCGGGGCGATAGAACTCAAACGTACTAAAGGCGCCGATGGTTGGCTTCGCCAGGTCCTGAAATTTGCCCCATGCAGGATTGCCCTGGTTCAGTACATAGTTCCGACATTCGTCACTCGTTTTGCACTTGTCGACGGGTTCGATATAAAGCGAGATGTTCAGGCCGTCCGGCTGAGGATGCATCAAGAAGTAGGCGGATTTTTGATCCGGTTTTACGCCTTGGGATTTAATGTTGAGAGGTCTGCCCTCAACGATCAAATTCCAAGGAGCACCGGGCGTCGTGAGTCGCATTTCGTCCGGGATCACCGTTTGTGCAGTTCCAACTGACTGAAATGTAAGAAAGGCCAGAATGAGGAAGAGCACACGATGGGCGTTAAATTTCATGTCTAGAAGTATACGGCATTCGTGTCGGGTTCGATTGTGGGCCAGCTTGAGCTGACACCACGCAGGAGTCTAAGGGTAACCGTGAACACTTGAAGTGGACTTGGAGGGAAACAGCTTGTTCGTGTTCTGCTTTTGTTTCGTGTTTGTTCTTGTTTCGTGTGATTTCGTGTGATTTCGTGTGAGTTCGTGGTTCCAGATACTGCAAAAGACTGGAACCACGAACTCACACGAAATGCGCCCGGACTACCAGATCGAGAGGCGAGTTAAGGTTCGTCTTCAGCGAGACCGTTCACGATCAACCATACCGCGAGTATCAGGTGGCAGATACCCATGGGGGCCGGCAGTAAAAAATTCACACGGTTGCCAAAGAATGGTTTTAGTTCAAGACGTGCGCTGTGCGATCAAATGCTAAATGGTTCCGACTGGACCTGACCGACAACATCGCCACGCCGATTCTTGATCGACATCGGCGAGACTTCCGACAAGTCGTCCGGTGTCAATATTCCAAGGTTTCTCAAAAGCTCGACTGCAACGACCGGACGCGCACGACGGTCGTCGCCGTCTTCGATCTTGAGCGCTATCGCCAAGCCCGTCGGCCATTTCTCGGATGGCAGGATGCCGCAGAGCCAGACACCATCGGCACCGACCTTCGAGATGATCTTTCCGGGCGAGGCTTGCATAACCATCGTGTCGAGCCGCTCCGTGCCGCCGATCAGATCGGGGAATTTGAGCATCGCTTGCACAACTCGATCTGCTGCCTGCTTTGCCGCATTCGGAAAACTCTGGGGTGGCGATACGAGATTCAGAAAACTTTTCGCCATCGCGGAAACCGGCACAGCGAAGTTTGGGGCGCCGCAACCGTCGATGCCGATCTTGACGTCTGATGCAGGCACACCGCTGAACAACGCGATGGCGTCGAGTACTAATTGCTGTACGGGATTCTCGGGGAGATCGTAGGTCGCGAGATCTGCCTCGATATGCTGCGCCGTGACCACCATAGCGGCATGCTTGCCGGAGCAGTTATTGTGAAGCTGGTTCGGGTGTTCGCCCGCGCGCTGCATTCGCTCGCTTTCCTTTTCATTGAATGGAAGATGTGTTCCACAACGAAGGTGGGCTTCACTCAAACCCGCGCGTTCGAGCATCAACTTAACGACGCGGACGTGACGGGTCTCTCCAGAATGCGACGCACACGCAAGTGCGATCTCTTCTTCCGAAAAACCGAGAGCATCGGCAGCACCGCTCGTGATACACGGGATCGCCTGGATCGCCTTGCACGCCGAGCGAAAGAACGTGACAGTCTCGGGCGCTCCGACGCTCAGAACCGTATCGCCTTTACCGTCGATGACGATCAGATGGCCGCGATGTACCGACTCGACAGTTTCGCCGCGGATAACATTTGCAAGGATCGCAGATGGCATAGGTTGAATCTCAAATCTCAAATCTCAATTTCAAATCTAGGTATCTATTCGAGTCGAGATGATAGACATTATCGCTTCGCACGCGCTTTTCCGCTCCGGGCATTCTCGACAATTTCGGCGGCGTGTTTTCGCGCCGAGTCCGTTATCGTCTCACCGGCCAGCATGCGTGCGATCTCCTCTACTCGTTCGTCGGCCGTAAGCTCACGAACACCGATGCTCGTTTTGTTCTTCGCCATGTTTTTCTCGACGACGAAATGCGTGTCGGCCAGCGACGCTACTTGCGGCTGATGTGTCACGCACAATACCTGCTGGAAACCCGCAAGCTGTTTAAGCTTGAGGCCGACAGCTTCAGCAACGCGACCGCCGATACCGGCGTCAATCTCGTCGAACACAGCAGACTTTTCACCGTCGCGGCTTCGGGCAGTCGTCTTGAGTATTAACATCAGTCGCGATGCCTCGCCACCCGATGCAACCTTGGCAAGCGGCTTCGGGGATTCGCCGGGGTTAGCGGAGAAATAAAACGCGACGCGATCGAAACCCGAAGCAGAAAAGTGTTGTCGAGTTTTACGTACGGAAACCGGACCGTTTGCGGTTGTGCTATCGTCGGGTTCTTGAACACGCTCGTTGACACTCGCGTTGCCGCCCGTAGCATCCGTCTCTTCCACGCGCACTTCGAATCTGGCCTTCTCTAGTGCGACCGCTTTTAGGTTCGCCACTACTTCCTTTTCAAACTTCGCTGCGGCCACGGCTCGCTTTCTATGAAGCGCCGATGCTGCCGCGATATATATATCTTTCTCGGTGGCCAACTTACTTTCAAGTTCCCTTTCGCGAAACTCCGCCATCTCGATATTCGCAAGTCTGTTTTCGGCGTCACCAAGATGCTCGAGCGCTGAGTCGATCGTGCCGCCGTACTTTCGCGAAAGTCGAGCTATATCGGCGAGCCGGTTCTCGATCTCCTCTAGCCGGTCAGGAGAAAATTCCAGATGATTCCTGAAATCGCGCGCTGTCGTAGCAAGATCTTCGAGAACAGCTCGTGCCGTCTCAAGCGGTTCGCGAAAGTCTGCAAACTTTGACTCAAACTGTGCAAGCTCGTCGACTTTCCTTGTTGCTTTCTCTAAAGTCGCGAGGGTCGAATCGTCGTCCTCGTAAAGGAGTTCGTACGCGTCGGTGCTGAAGGTGGAGAGCTTTTCGATGTTGTTGAGCCGCAGTTTTTCCGCTTCCAGAACTGCATCTTCACGTGGCTTCAGGTCAGCCAAGCGAATCTCATTGACCTGGAATCTCAGAATGTCGAGGAGCTGTAGTTTGTCGGATTCGTCTCGTCGCAGTTCGGAAAGTTCCTTTCGTGTCGCCGACCATTCTCGGTAGGCGGCGGCCGTGCTCTGCCGTTCGCTGCCGACATCGGCGAAAGTGTCGAGCATCTCGAGATGGGTCGCGGTATCGAACAGCGATGCTTGTTCGCCCTGCCCGTGGATATCGACGAGAAAGCCGCCGATGCGCTTGAGAACGCTCTGTGTGACAAGCTGATTGTTCACGAATACTCGGTTTTTTCCGGCGAGTGACAATTCGCGCCGGACAATGATCTCGTCATCGTCGGGCTCTATGCCGCAATCCTCGAGAACCTGGGCAAGTTCTTTCGTCTTCGGCGAAGAGAACAGACCCTCGATCGTGGCCGACTGCTCGCCTTCTTTGATCAGTTCGACGGACACACGCTCGCCCGTCAGTGCACCTAGGCTGTCGACAATAATCGATTTGCCCGAACCGGTTTCGCCGGTAAGCAGGTTCAACCCCGGGCCGAATTCGACCTCGAGCGAATCGATCAACGCGATGTTTTTGATCTTTAGAAGCGTGAGCATTGCATTCGTGAACAATAGATCGTCAATCGTAAATATTAGCCTACGAAGATGTGTCCTGATATCGACGAAGCGGGTCAACATCCACACTTCTATTGACGATTTACAAGTCCGCCCTTTACCCAGCGGCCGAGAGAAAAGATCGCGTCGGGTGGTTGCGTCTTTTCCAGATCCTTCAGGTTCCAATCGAGTTTCCGCGACTTCTTGTAAAACAGCAGCTCAGCAAAACCACCGACGCGCACTGGTTTAGAGTTCCGCCCGACGACGTAGAAATCTTTCGCGTCGAACTCGCTCAGTCCAAATGATCCGGAAAGATTCCCGATCTGACGGACGTAAGCAGGTGCAACAAACTCGGCGCGTCGGCGGTCGACGTTTACGGCGATGTCGGTGCTCGTCGGGAACTCCGGTTTCGTCGGATCGATGACCGTCGCGTTGCGGAACAGGAAGTAGTAAAGAAGCCCGGACGAGTTCGCCGGTATCAGATCGTAATTCGACGAACTGAATGTCTTCTCCGATCCATCGGCGATCGATCTTAGCGCGGTGATGATCGCGATGAAGTTCATCTCTACGAGAAACATCTCATCGCGACCGTGCAGGGCTCCTGTCTCGATCAAGATGACGGGCGTACCCCAAGCGGAAAAATTGTCACCGAACGCGCTCGGCGTCCATTCGTCGCCATATCGGCCGATGTGGCCGGGCATATAAGGCTGGATTGCCGCGTTCATTGCGGCGACCAACCGCTTGTTTCGCTCATGACCCTCGCTGGATGTTTTCGCGGCATCGCCGTAGACCACAAGAAACGAGATCGCCGCTTGCTTGTTAGTGTTGCCCGCCGTCGTAAGCGCATTCTGATTATGGAGATTGAATCCGATCTGCGGGGACCAGTCGTCACGAAGCTTCTTCAACAAAATTGCTTCCGGCGTCTGTAAATTCTGCGCGTCGCGATTGATGTCGATGCCTTGAAGATTGCGACGCTGGTAGAACTCCGCTCCGTCAGGGTTGAGCATCGGGACCGCTCGGATCGTCAACGTCTTCTCGATAGCCTTGACCCAGTCCTTGTCGCGGTTCTTTTGCAGGACGGCGAACATATCGATGAGAGCAGACGTCGCAGTAGGCTCATCCCCGTGCATCTGCGACCAGAGAAAAATCTTTACCGGCCCGGTGCCGAACTCAACCTGGTAGATCTCACGATTGGCATAGCTCCGCCCGACTTCTGCAACCTTGAGATCGAGCTTCTTCAATCCCTCGAGATACTTCTTCAGGTCTTTGTGCCGGACGTTCGACGGAAGGATATTCGACACGTGTTCTCTGTCCCAGATCTCAGCGATCTCGGCGGGCGTTTGAGCATGAATGTTCATGAGCGATGTTATGAATATGAGGGAGAGAATAAGCGTCGATTTCATATCAGAAGATTATCACGTAGGACGAACTGTTAGTCGGTCCACAGCCCGTTTCAGTTTGTCGAGTTCTTGATCGGGGGACGGACTAACAGTCCGTCCTACTCTGAGCAGCTCGGCCACGCTCCACGCCTGCGCCGGGCAGCCGCGGGGGGCATGCGGCGGATCCGCGTCGAAGATCTCAGAGATCTGACCTACACCCGCTTCGCGGAGGTGTGATTCGAAACCTGAAAGCATCTCTGCGACTCTTGCTTCTGAATCTGGATAGACTTTGCGATACGCGTCAATGAAGGGCCCGATCAACCAGGCCCACACGGTTCCCTGGTGATACGCCGAATCCCGGTCGAGCGGCGAGCCGACGTAAACGGGCACGTACTTTTCGTCTTTCGGTGACAGCGATCGCAGTCCGACGGGTGTCAACAGTTCTCGCTCGACCTTCTCGACGATCTTCGCAGCCCTCTCGCGATCTACCATTGAATGCTCGAGTGAGACCGCGAAGATCTGGTTAGGCCGAACCGAGCCATCTCGCTGGCCGTTCTCGACAACGTCGAAAAGACACTGCTCGGTCTCATTCCAGAATAATGCGTTGAAGCTGAGCTTTGCGAGATGGGCCATCGCTATATAACGCGACCGGTCTTCAGCATCGCCAAATCGTTCGGCGAGGTCGGCCATGATGCAAAGAGCGTTATACCAGAGCGCCTGGATCTCGACCGGCTTTCCCGTCCGCGGGGTGATCACATTGTCTCCGACCTTGGCGTCCATCCATGTAAGCTGCACACCATCTTCGCCAGCGTACAACAGGCCATCGGTATCGATGTGAATGTTGTATCGCGTTCCGCGAAGGTGCCAGACGAGGATGTCGCTTAGTTTTGGATAAATATGATCGCGGACCGAGATGAAATCTTCCGTCTCGGCCAAATATGAGCGTACCGCTTCAAAATACCAGAGCGTTGCATCGACCGTGTTGTACTCGGCTTCGCCGCCCGCGTCGGGAAAGCGGTTTGGGAGCATGCCTTGCGAGATGTGAGCTGAGAATTCGATAAGGATCTCGCGTGCAATTTCCGGACGGGCTGTCGCGAGCGTCAGACCCGCGAGCGATATCATAGTATCGCGCCCCCAATCTGAAAACCACGGATAGCCGGCGATGATCGTGTGGCCGGAACCGCGTACGACGATGAACTGATCGGCCGCCCGCATGAGCTGCGCCGTGACCGCGCTCGGGTCCCCGACTTTTTCAACCAGTGCATCGCGCCGCTTGATCTCACGACGCTCGAGCTTGGCAAAATTCGCCCCGTGCATCGGTTCGGTCGAGATCAGAATGGATGCAACACGAATGCTCTCGAATCTGATCGTGAAGGGTTGGAAAAGGGTTTCGCGAAAGTCGAAGCCGCGCTCTCGCTCGATCGCGTACTCGAAGTCCTGATACCAGTGTCCCGTCTTTTCGACGCCCGAACCGTTGTGCTGGAAGTAGATCGGAGGCAAGGCGGCGACGGGCCGCATGCTGATCGTATCCCCGTCCTCGTCGTAGTCATGAGCGAAACCGGTCGCGTCATTTCGGATATGGTGGTAGTCGACAAACGAAAGCAAGGGCCTAACCTCCAGCGAAATACGCCGGCGGTCGCCACGACGTAGCCGGTTTACAGTCCATCTGCAAACAACGGCAGTCCGTCCATGCGGCATAAAGAGTTTTTTTTGAATTTCGATGCCATCGATCTCGTAGACCCAAGTCGGAAACGGCTCGAGCTCGAAAGATTTGAGAAATCGAAATCCTTGCGGGTGGATCTTCCCGGGATACTGGTTTGCCGATAGCTCGAACGAGGCGCCGTCGACAAAAACCGTTTCTTCCAACTTTGACAGCATCCGAATGCGGCCGAGCGGTGGCTCAGTAGCAGGCGTGAACAAGCAATGATACCGACGCGTATTCGCCCCCGAAATTGTTCCTGAGGCGAAGCCGCCGATGCCGTTTGTCTCGAGCCATTCTCGCGAGGAGGAGGCGTCGAAATTGTTACAAATTGTCGAATCAAATATCATTATCCGAAAAATAGTCACGGTTGATCTTGCACCGTTTTCCGTTGGCCGTCACTGATCGATCTCGCGGTATATCTCTTCCGTTTCGTCAAGCATTCTTGCAAGCGAGAACTGGTCGGCGGCTCGACGCTGGAGGACAGCACCCCGGGCCGACGGTTCCTTTTCCGCGAGCTCATCGCAGATCGCCGACGCCAGCTTTACCGGATCTCTAATCTCAACCAGTCGAGCGTGATGGCCAAGCAGTTCGATCGCACCCTGAGTTGCGGTCGACACGACCGGCGTTGCACGGATCATCGATTCGAGTATCGCAAATCCAAAGCTCTCAGAGTGAGATGGCGAGACGAATAAATCCAGTGCGGCATAAAATCCGGCGGTGTCGTCGAGCCAATCAAGCCAGAGGAAGAGGTCGTCGAGCCCGAAGACTTTTACGAGTCTTTTTAATTCCCGTCGAAACGACTTATCACGGGAATGATCGAGACCCGTGACGACGAAGCGGCATTCGGGAAACTGCTTTACTACTTCGTTTGCTGCCAGCACAAAATCCCGCTGCCCTTTTGATTCCTTCAATTCACCGAGCGTTCCGACAAGCGGGACGTCCATACGAATATTGTGCGTGGCTCGAAACTCGCGACGCAACACCTCGCGATCCGAGCGGTTTTCGATATCGAGACCGTTCAAGATCACGGCTACTTTGTGGGGAGGAAACACGGCCCGTAACTCGCCTCCGACAAAGTCTGAAACTCCGATCGCCTTTGTTAGGTTCTTGAGAGCGAACTTGTTGAAAGGCTTGAGAGGCGAGAGCATATGACGCGTCAGTACGAACCGAGCGGACTTCGCCGCAAGGCACGCGATGCTGACCGGTACATAATCGCGAGGAACATGTGCGTGGATAATGTCGATATCGTTCTCGCGTGCGAATTCGGCGATCTTCATCGCGCTCAGAACTCCGAACGAGTTTCGGATCGAGACATGGAACAGGTTTTCCTCCGGAAGAAAGTCGAGCCGCCGTTGCCAATCGCTGGTCGGACGCAATGCGACGAAGACTTCATGCCCGCGCGCCGAAAGGCCTCGGCAGAGATCGACGATATGTCTTTCCGTACCGCTGTAGTTCCTCGCCGATGAAACGTGCAAGATCTTCACGGGACTTAATCTTAATCCTTAGACGAGGATGGTCAATGCAGGAGCAGGGTAGTCTAACAAAAAAGGCACGCTCCCGAAGGAGCGTGCCGAAGGATCCAAGCAGTTGGATTTAAGTTAGAACTGGAACCGAGTTGCGAACTGGATCTGACGTTCGCGATATAGAGTACTGTCCGTACCGGTCACTTCGTTCGCGAATCTGGGTTCGTAATTCAAAGTGTTTCCTGATCGGTTGTACAGATTGCTGAAGACGCTGAAAACGTGAGTGCGATTAAGAACGTTGAATGCCTCAGCCAGGAATTCCAGCGACATGGTTTCGCTGAACTTGAAACGCTTAGACAACCTTACGTCGAGATTCATCAACTTCGGCAGGCGGTATGCATTGCGTCCCGCAAGCGGGAAGAAAGAATCGCCGAATGTATTATTCAGACTGGTACCGTTTACGTTTCCGCTAAAGGGCCGACCCGAATAATAGTTAAAGTTTGGCGAGACCGACCAGCCGTTGAGAGCATAGTTTCCGATCGAATTCTTGCTTCCCTTGTAGAAGGTCGGAGCCCAGACACCGCTTAGGACAACTTTATGTCGAGTGTCAAAGCTGCTAGGTCCGCGGTCAAAACTTCCGTTGAAAAGGTCATACGGACTATTTCCTTCGCTGAACGTCGCCGAGTTTTGATCGGTATCAGTAGACTTCGCCAGTGTATAGCTCGCCAAGACCTGAAGTCCTTGAGTGAACCTCCGATTGAACTGGAAAACCAATGCGTTGTACTCAGACTTGACCGTGCTTTGGATTCGGGTCATAGCCTGATTTCCCGTTCCTGGTACGCGGCGGTAGAGCGGTAATGAAAAGACCCGACCGTCAAACGGTCCGCCGGCCACGGTGTAGGTCGTTGAAGGCGTCACCGGATTCAGCTCGTTATTCATATCGAAAAACGTCGGGAGACTGCGTCCCAAGCTTCCGATATATGAAACAGACACGGAAGTGTTTTTCAGGATCTCTCGCTCGAGAACAATGTCGTATTGGTTGATGAGCGGAGCCTGAAAGTTTCGGTCGAAGAACTGGATCGCAGTCGCCGTGCTTCCAAGTACTAGCCCCGCTGTGTTGAGAACATTCGGGAAGATCGGAGCCGCGATAGGATTGTTGGCCGTCGGCACGAAGACTGTCGGTCCAACTACGTACTGCCCCTGTCCGCCCGGGTTACCGGTGTTAATGAGGGCGTTGTAGATCGTCGAGCTCTGAATGCGTCCGAAATAGATCCCGTATCCCGCACGAAGACTGGTCTTGCCGTCGCCAGTAAGATCATAGGCAAAGCCAACTCGCGGACCGAAGTTATTCTTGTCATCAGGCAATGTTGAGGTAGCCTCAGTGATCGTTCGGCCGTCGTTAGGAATGATATTACTGCCGAGCAATGCACCCGTGGTGTTGGTATTGGTCAGCTGGTTACTCGGCATAGATATGTATTCGTATCGCAATCCGAGGTTGAGCGTGAAACGCGGCGTTATACGAAAGTCATCCTGAAGGAAGAAATTGTAGTCCCACGTCCCAAGCTTGAGTCCAGGGGTTCCAATACCCTGTTGATAGTTGCCGTTATAGCATCGTCCCACCCGTCGAGCCGCAGCACCCGGACATACCGTCGTGCCCGCGAAGACACCCGGATTTCTCCAGTTGGTGTAGTCGAGTATAAAGTCAGCCAACGGCTGAGCACCGGTATAGGAATAAGCTCCGGCTTCAAACCGAAGGTTCGAGATATCGTCAGTAACTTTATTAATGTCGGCGCCAAACTTGAACGTGTGGCGGCCTTTTACATAGGTAATTGTATCGGCGAACTGCCAGCGTCGCTCGTCCGGAAAGCGTCCGCGTTCGAGGAACGTCGGCGTTCCCATTTCGAGGCCGCCGGTAATGAAGACGTTCGGTGAGCGGGTGCCGCCTAGTGCGGTCAGCGGTTCGCCAGTAAGTGGGGCTGAGCTTCTCTGGCTTTCGAAATCTCGCCCATACTGAAATCTAAATTCATTGATCAAATTCGAGCTAATCGTTGACTGAAGACGAGCATTAAGAGAATCGACCTCGACAAAATCGTCGCCAAAGTTGCTTCTGCCTCGCGTATTCGTCGCCTGGGTCTGGATACCGTTTAGAGACTCCCATCGCAGACGGTTATAGCTCACTGTAAATACGTTCTGGTCGTTGATGTGCCAGTCGATCTTAGGGAAGAACAACTTCTGGTCGCCGCTTCTCGGTGTTTCGCCCGTCTGGTTGACCAGATATGCAAGGGCCGCCTGAATTTGGGGTTCCGTGACGCCGGCAGTAGTCAATCCCGTACGACCCGCCGTAGGAATTGTCAGAAAATTCGTGGTCGAGAATCTCGATACGCCTGGGAAGTTTCGAATCTGCTGATCGTAATTGAAGAAAAAGAATAGTCGGTCTTTTACGATCGGGCCACCGATGTTTCCGCCGAACTGTTGTCGGAGATCAACCGGCTTGATAGCGACCTGTGCACCGGTGATGGTCGGTATAAACTGAAGCGGGTTGCGGGCACCGTTGCGGTTATTACGATTGTAGTAAAAGGCTTCGCCGTGAAATTTGTTTGTGCCGCTCTTGGTGACCGCGTTTGTTACGCCGCCTGCGGACCGGCCGTACTCGGCCGAGTAGTTCGAGGTGTTCACCTGAAATTCTCGGATCGACGACTGACTAATCGAATAATTGATTCGGGTGCGGCCGCGTTCCTCGGAAAAGAACGCCTGATTGTTATCGCCGCCGTCGATCGTATTGTTATTAAGCAAGCCCGAGATACCGCGGAAGCTGATCAGACCGAAGGTTCCGTCCGGCACAGCACTTGGCGAAAGAAGGGCAAAGTTGGACCAGCGGCGACCATTGATGGGGAGCTCGTTGATCTGCGTCTGATCGAAGTTTGTCGCGTTAGCGTTATCTGAGGTGTTAACAACCGGAGCCTCGGCCGTCACGTTGACCTCGGCGGTAGCTGTTCCTATCGTAAGCGGGATATCGACCGGGGTGGATCGGCCGACTTCAACAGTAATGTTGTCCGCGAACGCGGGTGCAAATCCGCTTACAGTTGTTTCAACCTTATAAGTTCCTGGTTGCAGATTGGTCACCCGAAAACCGCCATTGTCGTCTGCTGTTGCCGTGACAGAACTATTGGTTCCGAGGTTGGTCACCGTGATCACGGCGTTGGGGACTGCGAGTCCCTGCGGATCCGTCACTGTGCCGTTAATGGCTCCGGTAACGGTTGACTGAGCCAATACCTGACCAAGGCTGAGCATTAAGCCCAGGACTAGCAGGGTGAAAAGTCTTGTAGAAAGGTTTTTAGTCATTGTTTTTGTTGACCTCAAGGTTAAATGTAAAAAGTTCTAAAATTACTTTATTGAATATTCCCAAAATTTTGAATTTTGGATATTTATCTGGCTTTTCGGATAGCGTGATCATTTGCGATCGTTATCCGCTACAGCTTAGAAAATGTCCTGTACGCCTTGGATTATTATTAAGTGTCGCTTTTGCAAACTTTACATATTTCACGATTTAACCTGGGGGACGGTCGAGCGAGTGGAAGATGTGAATTTGCAAAGTTAGGGTCACGATAATAACGCAAGTTCAGTTCCGAAATCGAATAGCCGATCTCGTCCGCATGCGGACGGAGAATTTCGAGGTAGAACACTATTCATAATAGTACATGAGGTAGTTTTAGCGGATTCCGGGACGGGCTTCGTAACGGGCGCGTAATACCACCAAGCAAATCGTCATCGTATTCTGGCAGACGAACTCTTGGTCTCAGGGGTAGTACACTTCCGCCGAATAAACCAGTTGCAAATGAATAGCTTGCAGACTTGGAGCGAAACTTGACTTTTTTGTAAGACTGGTTTAGATTGTTCGGGCGTTGAGCGGATTTTCGTCGACGAATGTCATTTGACGCATATATTAAGCGAAAAAGGGGGGATTATGGCTCAGGTAGATTATTCTGCATCATCATACAAAACGCCGATGCATCATCGCATTCTTGCGAATATGCCGGTAAGGGCAAGCTGGGTTGATGAGGAAAGTGGCAAGCGGATCAGCGTGAACGGCACTACCGAAAACGTTGGTGAGACAGGCACATTGGTGAACCTCGAACAACTGCCGCCCGTCGGAAGCGAGATCAGACTTAAGATCCTTGAAGAAGACAAGCCTATTATCGAAGTTTCCGCCCAGGTTATTCGGGTGGAACGCGATCCCAGCAAGCCCCTCGCGGCTCTTTCTATTTCCGAGAATCTCAAAAAATGGAAAAACGTCGCGATGGAAGCGGCCGAGAAATGGGTGATCAGGCATTGGCAATTGAATTACGAAGAAGAATGGGTTAACTAATTTTCGTTCATTCTTTATTTTACTGGGCGGGAAGGTCTTCACGGAGCTTCCCGCTTTGTCTTGTTACGACAACGAAACGGCCCTCCATCGCATCTTTCAATAGAATGAGAACAGCCTTAGTTTTTATATTACTCCTCAGTTTTTCAATATCAGCCGTCTCGCAGGATAGGCCCCTATCCCAAGCGGAGTTCGTCAAGATGCTCTACGCACTTCAGAAGGATCCGGCCGGGAAAGCGAATTTGATCGAGGCTCTGCGACGCCGCGGTATCGGGTTCGCCCTCACTGATGGGGTCCGCGGCCTGACCCGCTCGAAAGGCGGAAACGACGAAGAACTTAAACGTTCACTCGAGGAGGCCGAACGTCGTCGAGGCGATCCCGACGGATTCAAACTGCCTGCGGCCGCCGAGACCGCTGGTTTCGTGGAGAAGGCTCGGGCGAAGGCTCTTGAAACTGTCGAAGAAATGCCCGACTTCGTGGTGAAGC
>JBKJOR010000078.1:0-3782 GCA_046595575.1 Pyrinomonadaceae bacterium
AGCGGAAAAATAAGTTGCGAGTGGAAGCCCGGTCTTCTCCCGAACCATATCTTCTAATCCTTTGGACTTCAGCTCGCGGAGATATGAATCCGTTCGCGTGTCCTGCCAGACGATCGCATTGCTGAGCGGTCGGCCCGTCCCGCGATCCCATGCGACCACTGTCTCGCGCTGGTTGGTGATTCCGATACCCGTAAGGCTGACCCGCGCCTGCGCACAGGCAGTAGCTATGACTTCGCGTGTGTTCTCGATGATCTCGTGTGCGTCGTGCTCGACCCACCCGGGTCGTGGAAGGATCTGACGATGCTCCTTCTGAGCACGAGCCACCTCGACTCCCGCGTCATCGAATATCATGAACCGAGTGCTGGTTGTTCCCTGATCGATGGCTCCGATAAATTTGGTCATAATATGCTCGCGTCCTGGTGCGCTCTGTTCCGTGTATCCGTGTATTTGTATGTTGAATGTCTTGTTTCGTGTGGTTCGTGTGCGTGTATGTTTGAAATGTCCAATTGGGTTTAGTGTGATTTCGTGTGGGTTCGTGGTTCCAGGTTGCTAACAGGCTGAAAACCTGGAACCACGAACCCACACGAAATCACACGAACAAAACCGGGACACGAAACACTACGTCGTGGGGCGGAAGCCGCCCACGGCCAAAGGCAATTTCCGCTGACGCGGCACAATCAGGTACGAGTCGACGAACACCGCAGAAATAGGACACAACCGAAATTTATAACTCTAGGTTTAGAATTGACAACATGTCGCTAGCGGAAATCGCCGGTCGTGAGTTCGATGTCGCCATCATTGGCGGCGGCATCATCGGCGCGGGCGTGGCTCGTGACGCCGCTCTACGCGGGATGAGCGTGGTGCTGTTTGAGCAGAACGACTTCGGCGGCGGGACGACTGCCGGGTCGACGAGGCTGATCCATGGAGGCCTTCGATATCTGGAACAACTCGACCTCGCCCTCGTCAAGATGGATCTCAGAGAGCGTCGAGTACTGCTCAGGATCGCACCCGATCTGGTCAGGCCGCTTCGCTTCATCCTACCGTTTTACGATGCGAACTTTGTGACACGAACGAAATTCGCGATCGGACTCTCGATGTACGATTGGTTCGCAGGTCGTGCGAATCTTGGAAAGCATCAGACCCTGAACCCGGAACAGATCGCGGCTCTCGAGCCGCATCTGCGAAAAGAAGATCTGCACGGCGGCGCGATGTTCTATGACGCGCAGGTAGATTCTCCGGAACAACTCTGTCTGGCAAACATCCTCGACGCAGAGACGGCAGGGGCGAGGGTTTTTAATTACTGCCCGGTCGAGGGTGCGATCCGTGACAACGACCATATCAAAGGAGTCGTTGTCTCCAACGGTAAAGAACGTGCTGAGGTTCGTGCCCGTATCACGGTCAATGCTTCTGGTCCGTGGTTCGATAGAGTGGCTGGACTTTTAGGTTCGCGTGAACTTCCGAAAATTCGAACAACAAAAGGTGTTCACATCGCTTGCTCATCTACGGTCTCTGAACATGCGGTCATTTTCGATTCACCGATCGACGGTCGGACGATGTTCGTTATTCCGTGGAGAGGCTTCACCTGGATCGGCACGACAGACACGGATTTTTCCGCGGACCCGCGGACGGCATATGCGACGGGCGAGGATGTAGATTATCTACTGAAGTCGGCTACGAGTGTTATTCCCGCCATGAAGAATGCCGAGGTCTATTTCTCAAATACTGGTGTCCGCGCACTCGTACGCTCCGCGGGCAACGAGTCGTCAGTGTCCAGGAAACACCGTATCGAGATTCCGAGTCCCGGACTGATCAGTGTGTTGGGCGGAAAGATCACGGGATATCGGGCGATAGCCGAAGAAGTCACGGACATTGCCGCTAAGAGGCTCGGCGTAAGGAGCAGCTGTCAGACTGCTGATCGAATCCTGCCGACTGCACCCGAGCTCCCCCTCGGAGAGCGGATCCGCTATTCAGTCGAAAAGGAACATTGCCGGACACTCAACGACTTCGTTTTTCGGCGTACTGCTCTCGGGTTCTCACCCGACCAGGCGCGCGCTCACATCGAAGACATCGCTGACGTGCTTGCCAACGCCGCCAATTGGACAGAGGCGAAGCACACTGAGAACTTGGAGGAGTACTTCGCTTTCGTTGCGCGTTCAAATGCCTTCAGGTGATTTGCGAGGCGACCTCATTTTCTTTTCGTGCTTTTTCGTGTGGTTCGTGTGCTCAGTGGATAGGCTTTCTTGCTGACAAATCGAAAACAGATTGGTGTTCCGGTTGTCCCAATGTAAAGAAGGAACCACGAAACACACCAATCACACGAAACAGCACCAAAAAAAGCTAACTTGGCGCGTAGGGGGGCGGTCACCGGTTAATCGAGGTGAATCCGAGATCCGCGGTGCGCCGAATACTATTCTTGACCGAGCTAGCTTGAAGTCTTGTCGGCAATGTGTTTTGAATATAAACAATCAATGTTAACCGTAACGGTACACATCCATCATCTCCACCATCACGTGCATACAAACGGCGCGTGATTTGATCTGTTTTTCTAAGTAAATCGAAACAAGTTCAACCACGCGCCAAAGGAAATTCTAAAAGTTTCCAAGGGCGTCGTTTTGTCATTTTTCAGCCATGAGATTAAAGATCGCATTACAAAAATCAGGAAAACTCGCCGAGCCATCGACGGCGCTGCTCCGCAAATGCGGGATCGGGTTTTCGAACGGACTGGGAAAGCTGCGGACCGAAGCCGCCGACTTTCCACTGGAAATATATTTTCTGCGTGACGACGACATCCCCGAGTATGTCGCCGACGGAGTTGCCGATATTGGTATTGTCGGCGAGAACGTGTTGGCCGAAGATCCGAAGCAGGTCGAGGTTATCGAGCGTCTCGGGTTCGGCCGCTGCAGATTGTCGCTCGCGGTTCCGAAAGCGTTCGAATATCGTGACCTCAGCGATCTTGCCGGGAAACGGATCGCGACAAGCTATCCGCGGATCCTTGCCGAGTTCTTTTCATCGCGTTCGATCACCGCAGACATTCACGAGATAAGCGGATCGGTCGAGATCGCCCCGTCGATCGGCCTTGCCGACGCCGTATGTGATCTCGTCAGCTCGGGCAGCACACTGTTCTCAAACGGTCTTACGGAGATCGAAACGGTAATGAAGTCGGAGGCTGTTCTGATCAGCCGACCGGGGCTCAGCGCTGAACTTTCGGAGATCCTGGATACCTTGCTGTTTCGAATCCGCAGTGTGAAAGGTGCTTCGCAAAACAAATATATTCTGCTGAACGCACCGAAAGAAAACCTTGCGAAGATCTCGGCGATCTTGCCTGGAATAAAAAGTCCGACCGTTATGCCGCTTGCGGATGAAGGCTGGGTCTCTATCCATTCCGTCATCGGCGAACTGGATTTTTGGGAAGTAGTGGACAGCCTGAAGCGGGCCGGGGCGGAAGGGATCCTCGTATTGTCGATCGATCAGATGATCAGGTGAAACTTATGAAAGTCATTAAATACCCTCAGCGTGATTCGTGGGCCGAGATAGTAAAGCGGCCGGTGATCGATCGTCGCCAACTTAGCGACACAGTTGGGGCGATCCTCGCGGAAGTCGAGCAGAACGGCGATGCGGCATTAAGGAAGTATGGTCGTGAATTCGACAGAGTTGAACTGGATTCGCTCCTCGTCACCGAAGACGAATACCGCGAAGCCGAAGCGCAGGTGCCCGACGAACTGAAGACTGCGATCGGCATAGCAAAAGAAAACATCGAAAGATTTCACGCGGTCGACGTGTCA
>JBKJOR010000073.1:0-3928 GCA_046595575.1 Pyrinomonadaceae bacterium
GAGATGAAATTTGCTTTCGGGATTTTTCGTGAACACGAAAAACTCGCCTTCGGGCGTTCTTCCGTCTCCTTCCTTTTCTTTGTCACCAGCCGGAGAAAATCCAAGACCAATCGTATATGACTTGATAAGTTGCTTGCCGTCGTAAAGCTCCAGGAGGCGGTCTTTTTTCCTTATAACAATTTTTGGATCGATCAAAACGGGAAGCCTGACGCTTTTTGGGCTTTGGCCCAATTCTTTTGTCTCTAGGTTTTGGGTCATCACGGGTATTAGGGATAACGCTAGGCTTGAGATCCCAGCCAAAACGAGCAGCGAGGTAATGACGAGTCTTGATCGCATGATCAGCCCTCGACCTTGCATCCGCACAGTGCACCGGCCATGTCGAGCATTTGTCTCTGCTCGGTCCGGCGGCCGAGCTTCTTCCAGAACGCCGCCAGATTTTTATAGCGGTCAGCGAGTGGGTAGTTGAATGCCCACGAGATCTTCGCCGTGCATTCCGGACAAGTATCGAGCGGACGCCGGTCGGTTTCGTCGAGGTGATTCGTTCCGGACATCAAACACTCGTATTTCGTACAGTGACGCATTGAAAACAAATGTCCGGTCTCATGCATGGCGACCTTCAACGTGCGGGCGAGCAAAAGGTCCGGACTCACATTCTTTTCCCCTTCACCCTTGCCAAGCCGCCACAGCGACCAGACCCCGACGCGTCTTTCAAGGCTTGCTTGGCCAAAAACGTAGTTCCACGTTTCCTCTGGGTATAGATCATAGCTCGTCAGGCAGATCATCGCCGCCGCGTCGTTCGGCAGCATTTTGGGCAAAAGATCGTCGATAAAGTAGCTCGTACGTATTTGCCGGTTGTTTCCGTACCGAACTCGCTGCATCTCGACCGGAACGCGCTCCAGCTGGCGGGCGTCACGCAGCTTTACCGGCAGACCATAAAACGCTTCCATGTAATCGGCGGTCTGACGGATCACCTTTAGCTGCGTAGCGGAGAATGCTCCGACGGGTTGAATATAGATCGTCTTACGTTCAGACGTAGGCAGTGTTGGGTCAGATCGGACGTACTGTTCGAACGTTTCGCCGTTCTCCGGATTTGATTCGAGCCAATCACCTTCACGAACATTCATCGGCCTAAAGAACCGGACGAGCGTTTCCTTTTTACGTACGAGATCGGTCGCCCGATCGTCGAGTGTTGTAGCCGGGGCCGAGTTGGCCGCAGGCGTGCCCGACCCTCCACAACCGGCAAAGGTCAGACACAGCAGTAAGAGAAATGTAATTTTCATTACAGGTTTAGAGGCTGCTCGCCGCCGATTGTTCCGGCACTTCGATCGTGATCGTCCGGGGCTCGTCGCCTTCCCCCGTGATATGGATCGAATATACCCGCGACTCAAAATTGAAGGTGCCCAGCCGCTCGGCCCACTCAATGATCTTGACTGCCGACGCGTCTTCAAAGATGTCGTCCAGTCCGACCGAGAATGCAGCGTCTTCGCCCGTCTGCGTTCGCCAGAGATCGATATGGTAAACGTCGAATGACTCCGCCTTGTACAGGTTCACGAGCGTAAAACTCGGGCTCGTCACCTCGTCGATATCGTACGAGAGAGCGTTGAGAATTCCTTTCGTAAAAAGTGTCTTCCCCGCACCGAGTCCGCCAGTGAGCAAAACCACCTCGCCGCCTTTTAGACCGGCTCCGAGTTCCTCGCCGAGTGCAAATGTCTTATCGGGCGCCCCTGAAACAATTGTCCGCGACTTATTCATCGAATCTTCGAAAACATTCGGCGAGAGCTTCGGCAGTATCCGACGCCGTCATAACACGCTTTCCGAATCGCTCCGCCGCGATATCGCCCGCGAGCCCCGCGATGTACACGGCCGCGACAACCGTGTCGAAAATGTCGACACCCATCTGAACTGCCTGCGCGACAAACCCGGCGAGGATGCCGGTCAGCGTATCGCCGTTTCCCGCCTTACCGAGTCCTGAGTTTCCGGTCGGGTTAATGACGACGCGGCCGCCGGGTTCGGCGATCAGTACGCGCTCGCCTTTTAACACGAGGATCACCGAATGCTTTTCGGCAAACGCCCGGGCGGCAGCGACCCGGTCTTCGAGCCCGCCCGTTGTGGAAAGCTTCTTAAATTCACCATCGTGCGGCGTAAGGATCAGTGGTAGTTCGGGCGAGCCTGAAAGATCCAACGGAGCGAGAGCGTTGAGGCCGTCGGCGTCGATGAGAACGGGCGTCGTTCGCTCTTCGATCGCCCGGCGGACAAGCTTTCGAGTTGACTCCTCGTCCGAGCTGAGCCCACTCCCGATCGCGACAACATCGACATTCCCCAACATTTCCCGGATCTGATCGAAGGCCTCTTCAGACATTGCACCGCTCGAAGTCTCGGCAACTCCACGAACCATTACCTCCGGTGCAACACGCACTGCGATCGAATCCCTCGAAGATCCCGGAACGGCTATCGTCACAAGTCCGGCCCCGGAACGGATCGCCGAGTTGCCGCACAATACGGCCGCACCGCTGTAATTCGCCGAACCGGCGATCATGAGAGCGTGGCCGCGTTTGTTCTTGTATGAATCCCTCGTGAACTCGGTCTGGGCCATCCATCGCGCCGCGTCTTCGCATTCGGCGACAAACGTTTGGGATGCCGCGTCGCTTATCAAATTACAGGGCGTACCGATGTTGGCGACGATCAACTCGCCGTTAAAATTCGACGCGGGCGGCAACACATTCGCAAGTTTCGGTGCTGTGAAAGTGACCGTTAGATGAGCACGAGCAGTAGCTCCTAATCGCTCGCCTGAGTCGGCATTCAATCCGGAAGGCACATCGAGCGACACGACCAACGTCCCCGATTCGACACCCTCGTCGCAATACGCATCGATGAATGCGGCGACCTGTTCAAACACTCCATCGAGCGCACGGGTTAAGCCTGTACCGACTAGCGCGTCGACGATAACGTCGGGGTCGTCACAGTGGAAATTGACGCTGTCGTAATCGAGCCACTCCTCGAGACTCGTGATCTCTTCGAACGCCAGATCCGACTGCGACAACTCAAATCCCTCGTCCTCCGAAATTTTCTTTAGGATCTCGAAATTCGTACCCGCCTCGGCTTTTGTATCGCCGGTCAAGCCGAACAGGCATACCTCAACATCGGCACCCTGCTGCCAAAGTATCCGGCCGAGCGCGGCGCCGTCGCCACCATTGTTACCTTTCCCGCACAGGATCAGGACCGACTTCCCTTCGACCGAACCGCCGAGTTTTTCGGCGATGGCACGACTCGCGGCGTGCGCCGCATTCTCCATCAGCAAGAGCGGCGGAATGCTGTAGCGCTCACTCGTCAGACGATCGATCTCGCGCATCTCTTCGCCGGTAATGATCTTCCGCATGGTTTTAACTTGCCACATTCGCGGGGAAATTTGAAGACCGCCGGTGAGGGTCGAAAACTACGGGGATCGCAAAATTACAAAAACCGCATTCAGTTGAAATGCGGTTTTCGCGAACTTAAGAGATTGTGAATAGAGTTCGACGGCTGTCAAGACATATGAAAATGTCTGCCACTGTGCTGATCACCGTTGTTTTCCGTTCACTTAATAGAAAGGTTTATTCGCCGACGGATTCCAAAGAATCGGGTACTTTTGTGTCAGTTTGATGACTTATCCGCTCTGGGTCGAATTAGAATGCGCAAGTCGGACAGCATCTAAGCTATGCAACTTCCGCCAGTCGCTTCATCAGGTCGACCGGATCGATAGGTTTTACAAGGTGGCAATCGAAGCCGGCCTCTTTGGACCGCTCTCGATCCTTTTCCTGCCCCCAACCCGTTAGAGCCATCAAATACATGCTTTTGCCCCACGATTCGTTTCTTATCTTTCGGGCAGCTTCGTAACCGTTCAACTTCGGCAGACCGATATCGAGCAGCACGATTTCCGGGCGGAACGAAG